>JADZAX010000467.1 GCA_020852405.1 Verrucomicrobiales bacterium | reverse complement strand
CGCCGCTCCAAACATGAGAAGTCCTCCGACCAGCAGGACCAGGAGCGGCACCACCGAGATGCTTCCGAGTTCCGCAGTGCCGGCAAAGTGGCTGGCGATGATCAGAGCCGTGGCATTGGTGGGGCCAAGAATGGTATGACGCGAGCCCGTGAAAAGAGGAGCGATCACGGAGGCGACCGCTCCGGTGACGATCCCATAAAGTATCGGCAACTCGGCGATCGCGGCGAAAGCCATGCCCTGGGGAAAGGCCAACAGCGCGACATTGGTCGCGGCCCGGGCGTCCTTGGCGAATTTGGATCCATTGTAACTCCTCAGATCATTCCGCAAGGGCAGAGGATCCAGACGCCTTGTGGGAGACAATGCGGACAGCTTGGCCAGGAGGCTCTGGAGCAGAACACGGGTTTTTCTCATGGAAGGGGGAACACAAACCGGAGCCGGAGCTTCAGCATGGCAGGGCTTCCAGTATTCTACGCTTTTGCGGGGGGATCAAGTCTGGCTGTCATCCGAGAGCCCCTGGGACGCCTCCAGGGCCACAGGAAAGGCGTCTCCGTGAAAAATCCCGATTGATTACCCTCTCATCCATGCCGATAAACGCCTCAGGAAATCTGCCTTCCTGTCATTCATGCCCCGATCCAAACCCAAGCCGCCCAAACCCGTCGATGCCACGGATGCCGACGACACTAAGTTTGCGGGCGCGGGGGAAATCTTCCTCAAATGCTGTGATTGTCTGGACGGAATGGCGGAACTTCCCCCCTCCTCGGTCGATGTCATCGTAACCTCCCCCCCCTACAACCTGGGCATTGCCTACTCACGCTATGCCGACAACCTGCCCCGGGCGGAATACCTAGACTGGACGGTCCGATGGATCCGGGCGGCCCGGCGGGTTCTGAAGCCCGACGGATCCCTCTTTCTCAATATCGGCGCCAGCCCCACCGATCCCTATCTGCCCCATGAAGTCATTCTGGCGGTCCGGGAATTGCTCATGCTGCAAAACACCCTGCATTGGATCAAATCGATCACGGTGCATGACGCGTCAGGAGAACCCCTTTCGGCAGGCCATTTCAAACCGATCAACTCCCCCCGGTTCATCACAGACTGCCACGAATTCGTGTTTCACCTCACTCACCAAGCCGATGTGAAAGTGAACCGCCGCGCGGTCGGCGTGCCCTATACACACAAAAGCAACATCGGAAGGTGGAAGCACACCGGAGGTGAGGATTTGCGCTGTCGCGGCAACAATTGGTTCATTCCCTACGAAACCATCTCGAGCCGGGATCGGGAGAGGCCACACCCCGCCACCTTTCCGTCCCGGCTTGCCGAGCATTGCATCCGGCTGCATGGAAGCCCCCCGGGGAAAACCACGGTGCTGGACCCCTTTGTCGGTATTGGAAACGCCGCTCTGGGCGCCCTTGCCGTCGGGGTGAAGCGGTTCATTGGGTTCGATATTGATCCCTCCTATCTCACTACTGCCGCGGAACGCCTTCCGGTTACCGCCATCTGCGATCTGAGCAAGTGTCCGCCCGGGAAACCCCGGGCGCCCAAAAAGCGGGGACGCCCACCCGGGCGGAATTCACCCACCAAAAAGTCGTCCTAAATTTGTTCCTTTGGTGACATTCAGGATGAATCATTTGTCATAATTTGTGACTTGCCAAGTGGAGGACGTTTCAGCATGCTGAGTCCCCCTGTCCGTATGTCAGTTTTGTCCTGCCACTGATCGTCATGACCGCTTCTCTGGAAAATTCTTTCCTGTTCTCGCTCCTTGCGGAGAATGCCTCCTCAAACTTGAATTCCCTGCGTTGGCTCCTGTGGGCACTCCTGGTGGGGACTTTGCTCTGGTGGTTGGTCTGGGCCATCCTCTGCAAGCCGGAGACGGAAACCGAAAGCGCCACCGTCCCGGACTCCAATGAACCCGAAGACGCCGCCCAAGCGTGCCAAGCCAATTCTCAGGTTTTGGCCGATGCCGCCACCACCAGACGCGATGCTGTCATCGTTCCCTGCCAGCGTGCGGTTTCCACCGAGGCTCCCCAGCCAGTCGCGGCGGCCGAAACCGCGACCACCCTGCCGGTGGCGAACATCCCTGTCCCCGTGGAGTCCGCTTCGGTCTTGCCTCAAGACCACCCTCCGGAGGAAAAACCCGCCAAGAAAAGCAACCTTTCACCAGAATCCAGCCCCGCTGCCGACACTTCTGAAGAAAAGGCGCCCCCTGAGCCCCCGGCTGATTCCCCCCAGGCAAGCACCGTCTCCGCCCCCCCGGAGCCAGCGTCCCCATCCCATGCAGACCAGAGAGCCCCCGCTCAGGAAGTCACTGCAAGCTCCGAACCCTCTGAATCCGGAGACTCAGTCCCCTTGGGCTTTTCTGGCAGCGTCGCCGCCACTCCAGAAGCGACCACCATGGAATCTGCCGCAGCGGCTCCCCGCCCGCCTTCGAAAGCCCATCCGGCCCCGGCATCGGTCGACCATCAGGCCTTGCTGGAGACCGCCTTCGCAGGCGAGCCCGTCAAAATTGATCCTGAACTCGGCATCATCTACCCCAAGAAGCCCTCCAAAATTGATGACCTGGAATTGATCCGGGGCATTGGAGGCCCCACGGAAACCGCGCTCTACGCCAGCGGAGTCTACCGGTTCCGGCAGATCGCCTATTGGTCGGACGCCAATGTTTCCGCCGTTGCCGCCAAGACCGGCATACCAGCGGAACAAATCGCCTCCCACCGCTGGATCCCCCAGGCGGCCGAACTCGCGGACATCTCGGTGGCGGCTGAAGTGAAAAGCTATTCTGCCCCGGCAAACGTCGATCAAGCGGCGGTGGTGGCGCATGATTTCGCGGGGGAAGCGGTCACGGTTGATCCTTCGTTGGGCATTCTTTACACGGGTCGCCCGGACGTCACGGATTCATTGGCCGACATCTCTGGGATCGATGACGATCTGGCAGCAAAGCTCCAGGAATCAGGGGTCTGCCGGTTCCAGCAGGTGGCGCATTGGAGCGATGACAATGTCGCGTCCTTTGCTGAAAAGCTCGGGATTGCCAAGTCCCGCATTGAAGAGGAGAAATGGATTCCCCAGGCCCGCCAACTGCACCGCGACACTTACAGTGCCAGTGGCGATTGGGGAACCTCGCACCCATCACTGGAGGAATATCAAAGCAAAATCGGAACCGACTACGCAGGGGAAGCCGTGCAGGCGGACGTCGAAAAGGGGATCGTTTACACAGATCGCCCCTCCAGCGCGGATGATCTGAAACAAATCAAAGGCATCGGGGAAGTCTTTGCCTCCCGACTCAATGCCTCGGGGGTTCACCGTTTCCGCCAAATCGCCGGGTGGTCGGAAGCCAACGTGGAAGCCTTCGCTAAAGAGTGCCAGACTTCACCCAAACGGATCTACCGCGACCGATGGATCCCCCAGGCCGGCGGCCTGCTCCAGTTTGCGGGAGAAGACGTCCGAATCGATGACGATCTCGGTATCCTCTATCTTTCGCCACCCGCGGAAAAAGATGATCTCCAAAAGGTGAAGGGCATCGGTCCTGTCATCGAAAAACGCCTCCACGAATTTGGCGTCTACCGTTACAAGCAGATCGCCAACTGGTCGGCTTCGGCCATATCGGCTTTCTCCGCCCGTCTCGGCACCTTCAAAGGTCGGATCCATTGGGACAATTGGATCGGTCAGACGCGGCGACTCCATCGCACCAAATACGGCGACTAATGATCTCCCGGCCGCCGTCCATCGCGTCGGCTTGCGTTACCCCGCTAGGTAAATCAAGGTCTGACCGATCCCTCCGCCGGGATATCCTCAGACTTCAAGATCCTGTTGGACCCTCGACCGCAGTGACTCCAAAGCGTAGCGGTATCTGGACGCGGCGGTGTTCAATGGAATGCCGAGCGTCTCCCCAATCTGGGCGAAGGTGAGTTCGCCCCAAATTTTCAGAGTGATAACTTCCCGGTAAATATCGGGCAAAGAAGCCACCGCGACCTGCAGGGCACGGCTTTCATCGTCATCAGGCAACTCAAACCACGCGACCAGCTCCCCGGTGTCCTGTACGACTTTTTCCTCCCGGTTGCGACGCCGCATGGTGCTGCGTGAAAGATCGATGGCACACCGCCTCACGTTGGTATAGGCCAGGGCCACGGTTTCCTGAGTCGGAACCCCTCTGTGGGTCTTCCAAGTGCGCACCAGAGCGCTTTGCAATACATCCTCGGCATCCGCTTCAGAACGGGTCTGTTGGCGGGCAAACATCATCAACCTGCCTCCATTGAGGGCAAGCCAATCATTCCATTCTGCGCCGATGTCTGTCATTCAGAGAAGCAAACCTTGGTTTCCGGACCTACCGGGTTGTTGGATTGGACGTGCCCGGAAGCTCATCCCTTCAATAAAGATAGCGCCACCGCCGGGAAGGTTTGTGGATTTTTTTTCATCTCGTCCCACACCACCTTCCAGCCGTCCTGAAGACGGACCTTCCCATAAGTTGGCATGGTTAGTGCTAACACTAAATTTCAGTGCGAAATCTGTGAACCACCCAGTGTTTCTCGGACCGCATCATTTGTGTTGCCCTAACCCTTAACTCGTAAATCCCTTATGCTCATCGACTCCTCCCGGAGCCGCGCCTGGTTTCGCGCGGCCCTTGCCTTGTTTTGTTTCGCGCTCTGGTTCTCGGGGCCCATGGGGCTCCAGGCGCAGGATGCCCCGGCCGTTGCGACCAGCGTTCAGAATGCCGCGACAGAGCCCGCCCCGGCGGCGCTTGATCCTGGGCACAATGCCTGGTTGATGGTCAGCACGGCCTTGGTGCTGTTCATGTCCCTCCCGGGCCTGATGCTGTTTTATGGCGGTCTGGTGCGGAAAAAGAACGTGCTCTCCGTGATCGCCCAGTGCATGGGTATCGCCGGCATGGTCACCATCCTCTGGTGGGCCTGCGGCTACAGTTTGTCCTTCGGAGGTTCCGGACAGTTCATCGGAAATTTTGACTTCAAATTCCTCAACGGAATCGATCCCAACGCGACCGGCGCCGGCAGCTCCTTCATCTCCGACACCATCTGGGTCATGTTCCAGCTCACCTTCGCCATCATCACCCCCGCCCTGATTGTGGGAGCCATTGCGGAGCGCATGAAATTCATCTCCGTGCTGGTCTTCGTTGCGATCTGGATGTTCGCCGTTTATTTCCCCTTCGCCCACATGGTCTGGGGCAGCACCGGTTTCATGTGCGGCGGTCTGAATGCCAACGCTCCGATCAAAGCCCTCGACTTCGCCGGCGGCACGGTCGTCCACATGACCTCCGGCTGGTCGGCTCTGGTGCTCTGCATCATGCTCGGCAAACGGGAAGGTTTTGGCAAAACCGCCATGACACCACACAGCATGGTGCTCTGCGCCATCGGCACCGGCATGCTCTGGGTGGGATGGTTCGGATTCAACGCAGGATCCGCACTCGCCTCCGATGCCATCGCGGTCAATGCGTTCGCCAACACGATGCTGGCTCCAGCCGTGGCCGGGTTCACCTGGGCCATGATGGAGTGGATCACCCGCGGCAAACCTTCTGTTCTGGGTCTCTGCTCGGGCATTGTGGCCGGCCTCGTCGTCATCACGCCGGCTTGTGGTTTTGTGACCATGAACTCAGCGGTTTTCATCGGCCTGCTCGCGGGGATCGTTCCGTTTCTCGCCGTCGCTTTTCTCAAAAATTGGCTGGGATATGACGATGCTCTGGACACCTTTGGAGTGCACGGGGTCGGAGGGACCCTGGGTGCGATCCTGACCGGCATCTTTGCTGACCCCAAAGCCAATCCGGCCGTTAAGGCCGTGCAGGAAGGCCTTCTCATGGCCCAAATCAAAGCGGTTCTGGTCACTATTGTCTGGAGTGTGGTGGCAACCGTGGTCATCACTCTCATCGTGAAGGCCATCGTCGGTCTCCGCCCCACGACGGAGGTGGAGCGCCAAGGACTCGACCTTGCGGAACACGGCGAGGCCGGTTACGAGCATTGATCTCTGGAGAGTCTCCCGTCCCTTCCGGACCCGCAAAAGCCGGGGCGCGCCAGCGTCCCGGCTTTTTTCTTGGCTGCAACCATTGCGGGCTCGCCCACAAACCAATGAAACGCCCGGAATTCCGGACTTAGGGATTCCCTGCCTCCCCGGGGCGAATGCTTGAAAGAGCAAAACGCGAAGGGGCAACTTGGCCCTCCGCGGGAGGAACCATCCATCACCTCACAGGAGGTGGTTCAGCGAGCGCATTCCCCTCCCCACTAGATCACACCTAAACCGACCAGAGGCTCAATGCTCGGGCTCGATCTCCTCGATGGAAGAGTTGGATTTGACCCCGGTGAGGAATTCATTCACGATCCCCTCCCGGCGGTCCGTCAGAAAGGAATCCCGCAACTGGTCACGCAGCGGCTCGAAGGGCATCGGAGCCTTCTCCTTGCGGTCCACCACCTTGAGCACGTGGAATCCGAAGTGGGTTGCGATCACGGGACTGATCTCACCGAGGCGCATCGAAAAGACCACCGACTCGATCTCGGGCATCGTTTCGCCCTGCTTCATCCACCCAAGGTCCGTTTCCTCGGGAGACTTCTGCGCCACTTCCATCGCCACGGTGTCAAAATCCTCGCCATTGAGCAGTCTCTCCCGCGCGGCTTTGAGATCCTGAAAACATGACACTGCCTCTTGGTGGGATTTCGGCTCCTTCATGAGATGGGCCACCTTCACCTCCTCCGCAGTGAGATAGTTCTCGATGTTCCTCTCAAAATAGGCTTTCAGATCATCTTCGGTGGGATCTGGATCAGCGCCGAGCAATTCACCTGCGAGACGGTCCACCGCGAGGCTGACTGCGATCTTGGCCCGGATGCGGTCGGTGTCACTGGCGGAATAGCCCGTGTTTTCGTAGAATGAGTCCTCTCCACCATGCTCTGCCACCATTTCGGCGAGCCGGGCCGTCACCTTTTCCGGATCCATCGGGCCAAACCGTTTTTCGCTTTCCTGAACCATCAGGGTGCGGTTCAGGACATTTTCGCAGGCATAGCTGCGGAACTCCACATCACGGTCGCAGCATACGACTTCTCCACGTTCCTGGTAGAATTGCTTGATGGAATCGAACTCCTCCTCGATGACATCGTCGCCGACGTGTTGCTGGTTGATTAGAAAAGCCATGGTCCGCCCAAGGTCGGAGAAGTTTCTGAAATTGCAACGGACGCATTGTAGAGTCAGTTGCGCTCTGAAAATCCTATTTCTCCAACCCCATGCCCACCCACGCTTTTGTTCTCGGTGCCGGACTCGGCACCCGCCTACGCCCTCTGACCGATCTTCTCCCCAAGCCGATGATACCGGTCTGGAACAAACCGCTCATCTCATGGGCTTTCGACCACCTTATCTCGGGTGGTTTTTCCCGGTTCATGGTCAACACCCACCACCTCCCGGAGGCCTATGACACGGCTTTCCCGGACCACCACTCCCGCGGCTGTCCGCTGGAGTTCCGGCACGAACCGGTTCTCCTGGAAACCGGTGGCGGCATTGCCAATATCGCTGACTGGCTGCCGCAGGAGGATTCCTTCATCGTTTACAATGGCGACATTCTTTCCGACCTTCCGCTGCAGAAGGCCCTCGATCACCATCTTGGCTCCCGGGATCTTGTCACCATGGTCCTTCGTTCCCGCGGATCGGCACTCCAAGTCTCCTGGGATGAGAAATCCGGCCTAGTTACCGATATCGGGGGGAGACTGGATCCAGGAGCGACGACTCCGCGGTTCCAATTCACCGGCATCTATCTCGTCCGACCGGCCTTTCTGGAACTTCTCACTCCAGGCAAAAAAGAATCGGTGATTCCGGCCTTTCTCCAAACGGCAGCAGCTCACCAGCTCGGGGGAGTGGTCATCGATGAGGGCCGCTGGTCGGATCTCGGAGACCGCCCCTCCTATCTCGCCGCCAGTCTGGCGCTGGGCGCGGGTGATTTCCCCCGCTATGAGCTCCCCGAAGCGGCCCAGGCAGTGCGGATCCATCCAAAATCCCGCATCGCCTCCACAGCCCAAGTGTGCCCTCTATCCTCCGTGGGGCCCGATTGTGTGGTCGAGGAGCACGCCCAAGTGGAGCGCTCCATTCTTTGGCCCGGGACCCATGTCCCTGCGGGAACCGTTGTCACAGGGGAAGTTCTTGCCTAGGATCGGACCGAAACAGAATTGACAGTCTGGAACCGTTGGACTATTCCTCACCTCCCCACCGGATTTCCATTACGCATCCGGATGCTGTCTTTTTCTGCCCCTACCCCATTCTCATTGCGAAAACCCCATGGAAAGCCCTTCCCATCGCATTGGTGTTGTCGGCACCGGATTCATTTCCAAGGGCTTTGTCAAATCACTGATCCACCACCCGGACTACTCCCTTTCGCGTGTCCTGACACGGCGGGATCCCTCGACCTGCGGTGAATATCCCCGCCGCGAGGTCTTGACCAATTCCGCGGAAGAACTCGTCGAGCATTCCGACATCATCTTTGAATGCAGTGGCGATGTCATTCATGCCACCGATGTTGTCGATGTTGCCGTGAGAGCCGGCAAACCCGTGGTCACGATGGATTCAGAATTCCACGTCACCACCGGCACTTGGTTTGTGGACAAAGGACTGGTCACCGAGGCCGAGGGAGATCAACCGGGATGCCTTGCCGCCCTCCACGAAAACGTCCTCCAAATGGGGTTCCGCCCGCTAGTGCTGGGCAATGTGAAAGGATTCCATGATCCCAATCCCGGCAGGGAAAGCATGGAGATGTGGTCCCAAAAACAGCGGATCAGTCTCGAAATGGTCATCGCCGCGACTGACGGCACCAAAATCCAGTTCGAGCAGGCCTTTGTCGCCAACGGCCTCGGGGCCCGTATCGCCCAGACCGGTATGATCGGCGGGGCCTCGGACGACATGTATGCGAGCGGTCACAAACTCGCTGCGATCGCTAAAGAACGCGGGCATCCCATCAGCGACTATTTTGTGATTGGCAAATCCCCCTACCGGGTCTTCATCGTCGGCGAGCACGACGAGGACCAGCACGAGGCGTTGGATTATTTCAAATTTGGTCCCGGCCCCTATTTCCTCCTGCCCCAAACCAACATCCTGTGCCATTTGGAAGTGATGAAAACGGTTCGCCGGGTCATGAATGGCGGCGGAGTCCTCCTGAACAACTCGGCCACGCCCACTGTCAGCGTCGGGGCGGTCGCCAAAAAGGATCTGCCCCCAGGACACATCATCCGGCACGCCTTGGGGAATTTTGACATCCGGGGAACCTCCGTCGAGATCGCGGATCACGCCGGCCATGTCCCGATGGGTCTGCTCAATGAAGCCCGGCTGAAACATTCTTTGATGGAAGGCCAGATGATCACCTTTGCCGATGTCGACGTGCCTGACTCCCTCGCTCTGCGGGCTTGGCGGGACATTGAGTCCGGAGTTCATTCGGTGCGCCGCTAGCCCACCAGTTTCCCGTAAAAAAGCCATGATCGAAGCGTTCCCAGATACAGAAGCCGTCCACCAATGTTGCATCTGCAAAGGGTCGACCTTTCCGCTGATCGACCTCGGACGACAGCCCCTCGCCAACGGGGTGACTGCCTCCGCCGCGGCGGCCGATGCCGCCCCCGCTTTCCCGCTCGATGTCATCGTGTGCCGCGAATGCTCGCTCGCCCAGCTCAATCACCGGGTCGATGAGAACCTTCTGTACTCGGAATACAATTACATCACCCCGGACAGCTCGGATCTGACCCGGCACTACGGACAGATCAAAGACTTCCTTAGCAACTGCGGATTTCTCGGATCCGAATCCCGCGTCCTCGACATCGGGAGCAACATCGGTCGTCTTCTCGAATATCTCAAACCTCACGTCGCTTCCATCCTCGGGATTGATCCCGCCCAGAATATCGCCCGCATGGCGAACGAAAGCGGGATTCCGACCCTCGCGACTTTTTTCAACAAGACCACCGCCCGAAAAATCCGGGAGGAACACGGGGAAGTGGACGCGGTTTTCATCCGGCATTGCTTCGCCCACAATCCCGATCCCAGCGTCATGAGCGCCGGTTTCCCGGAGGTCCTCTCCAAAGAAGGCATCCTTGTCATTGAAAACGCCTATTTCCTCGACACCGTGGAGCGTGGTGAATTCGACCAGATTTATCATGAGCACATGTACTACTACAATGTGCGGAGCATCTCCCGTATCCTGAAGAACCTGGGAATGCGGGTGGTGGACCTCTACCACAGTGACGTTCATGGAGGCACCATGGTATTCGTTGCCAAATTCAACGGATCCTCCACCCCGCCCAGCGCCCGGGTGGCCGAGTTTCTGGAGAAGGAAAAAGCCATGCACACCGAAGCCTTTTACGAGGACTTCCTCACCCGGATCGCGAGCAATCGGACCGAACTGATTTCCCTGGTGAACCAGCTGCAGGCCGAGGGAAAAACTGTCCATGCCTACGGCGCCTCGGCAAAAGCGACGGTGCTGCTCAACTACTACGGTCTGACCCGCGAAAAAATCCCCTGCATTGTCGACTCCACCATCACCAAACAGGGGAAATTTGTCCCCGGAACCGGCAACCAGATCATCAGCGAAGAAGAGGCCGCCGGGAATCCTCCCGATTATTACCTGCTCACGATTTGGAACTACAAGGATGAGATCATCCGCACAGTGCGCGCCACGGGCAATTCCACCACTCGATTCATCGTGCCGCACCCGGCGGTGGAAGTGCTCTGATCACCGGTTGGTGCCGACCTTTCCGGAGTTCCTCCGAACATTCGAAGGTTATTCCCAACCTCCGCCCAGTGCTTTCACCAGAATCACGGAAGCCGCAAAGCGCTCCCCTTGGAGACGGGTGGCTTCCTGTTGGGACCGCAGGAGGGTGCGCTGGGCGTCCAGAACCTCAAAAAAGGGAACCAGCCCGGAATCATACCGCTTCTGGGCAAGGTCAACGGTGCGCTGGGCGGCCGCCACGGTGGCCTGCTGGGCCACACTCTGACGCCGCAGCACCTCCAAAGCACTGAGAGCATCCTCCACTTCCCCCACCGCCTGGAGGACAAGGGAGCGGTATTCGGCCCCAGCCACTTCGCACCGTGCCTTGGCGGCCTCCACTTCAGCCCGGCGGCGCCCGGCTTCAAACACGGGCCAATCCAGATCCGGCCCCAGGATCCAGACCCGGCTCGCGGCAGAGGTCAAGAGGGACACGGCACTGCTCTCCCCTCCTCCATTGGCTCCCAGAGAAATCTTGGGAAACCAGGCCGCCCGGGCCACCCCGATCTCGGCATTCGCCGCAGCCACCCGGCGCGCCGCCGCCGCGATATCGGGCCGCCGTTCCAGTAAGTGACTCGGAACAGAGGAAGGAATCGTCGGAGGTTGCGCCTCGGCATCCATGGGGATGGGGGCCAGATCAAACTGCCCGGGGACGAGGCCCTGGAGCCGGGCGAGGGCGTGCAGTAATTCCCGACGACGGCGTTCCAGTCCGATGCTTTCGGATTGGGTTGAGGCGAGCTCGGTTTCGGCCTGGGCGACATCAATTTGGGCGGTGTCCCCCTGTTTGAACCGAGCCTTGGCCAGTTGCACGGTGCGTTGCCGCAGAGCCACCGTCCGGATCAGCAGATCGATCTCGGCATCCTGGGATCGCAGCGCATAGTAATCCAAGGCCAGTTCTCCCTGGAGCGAAAGCACCGCGGAACAACGGTCTCCTTCAACCGCTTCGGCCCGCTCCGAGGAAGCCCGGGCCTGGTTCCGGACACGTCCCCACAGATCGAGTTCATAGTCGAAGTCCAAGGTCAGCCGGACCGACGTGCGGGTGCGGCCTCCGGCAAAATTGTTGGCCAGAGTGCCGGAACTCCGGTTGCGGTGGACGGCCCCGGTGCCGCTCAGAAAAGGAAAAAGGGCGGCATCGTCGGCCCGCGCCAATGCCCGGGCTTCTTCAACCCGCTTGGCGGCGGCTTCGAGATCAGGATTGGCGGTCGCGACACCGGCCAACAGCCCGGCCAGCCTGGAATCCCCAAAGACCTTCCACCACGCCCCGCGCGGTCCGTCATCGGCAGGGCTCGCCGGCCGCCAGGGTCCATCCGACGAATAGTGCGCGGGAAGAACGGGCTCCAAGGCCGGCGGAGCGGGGGCCAGATTGCAACCCGCCAGGCCGAATACTGACAGCAGGACTGCCGACAATGTGTGAAATGCTCCTCCCTTCATGACGGTGTGGATGGGTCAGAGCCATCGGCTTCTTTCAGCAGCGCGTCAAGCCGCCGGCTCACGGCTTCGGGACTGCCGGTGTTCCGGGAGAGCAAACGATACGTCAACGGAACCAGAAACAGCGTGACCACTGTCGCCAGGGACACTCCGAAGACGATGACCACCCCGACGACCATCCGGGTTTCCGCCCCCGCGCCATGGCCGAGCATGAGCGGCAAGGCCCCGACCACTGTGGACAGGGCGGTCATGATGATGGGCCGGAGGCGTTGTGAGGAGGCTTCCAGCACGGCTTCGAGGAACGGCACCCCTTCGTCACGCAATTGGTTGATGAATTCGACAATCAGGATGCCATTTTTGGCCGACAGGCCGATCAGCATGATGAGGCCGATCTGGCTGTAAATGCTCTGGTTCAAGCCCATGATTTGCAGCCCCAGCAGCGCCCCGGCAATGGCCACGGGGACGGTGAGCATGATCGTGAAGGGGTGGACAAAACTCTCGAACTGGGCCGCCAGGACCAGCAAGGCCACGAGAAGGGCAAGGCCAAAGACCAGGGCAATGCTGCTGGAGCTGTCTTTCAACTTTAAGGCATTGCCTTTGTATCCGATGACGGCACTGGGGGGGAGTTCTTTGCGGATCAGGTCCTCCAGATAGGTCACCGCCTGTCCCAGGCTGTAGCCCGCGGCCAAGTCCCCGTCAAACGTGATCGACCGCATCCGGTTGTAGCGGTTCAAGGTTCCTGAATCGGCGAATTCCTTGATAATGACCAGGTTGGCCAGAGGAACCAGTTTGCCGGACCTCTCACTGCGGACGTAGATGCTGTTCAGATCGACCGGATTCCGTTTGTCTGCGTAGGCGCCCTCGACGAGCACATCGTATTCCTCCCCCTCGTGGATGAAAGTGGTGACCTTGCGGCTTCCCAACAAGGTTTCCAGGGTTCTCCCGATCGCCGCCCCGGAGACCCCCAAATCGGCGGCCCGGTCCCGGTCGATGCTGACACTGATCTGGGGTTTGGTGTCACGGTAATCACAATCCAGCCCGATCAGATTCGGATTGGATTTCGCCTTCTCCAGGATGATGTCCCGCCATTGGGCCAGTTCCTCGAAAGTGGGCCCCCCGACCACAATTTCGAAACTTTTGTTCAATCCCCGGGTCAATCCCTGCCGCATGATGACGGCCGTTTTGACACCAGGAATGTCCGCCACCTTCCCCCGCACCTCATCGATCACAGTGAACCCATTACGGCGCATCCCAAAAGGTTCGAGAGTGACCACTCCGATCCCCTCATTGTAAACATCCCCGCCACTGAATGACCGCGGCGCCCGGATCAGGATCCGCGAAGCCTCGTGGGTTTCCTCGTTGAGATACATCAACCGGTCTTCCAACTTGTCGAGCGCATCCATAGTGTAATTGAACGTCGAACCGGGGGGACCCACGGCCGTGATGAAAAACGACCCCCGGTCTTCTCTTGGCGTGAATTCCGTGGGAATGTGGACAATCAGCCACCAACAGAGTCCCGCCAATCCGAGCACCACCGGCAGGGCGATCGCAGGGAAGTGCAGGGCCACTCCCAACACCCTCCGGTAGCCCAACCTGGCCCAGTCGAAAACGCGCTTCAGCAGCCGGGCCACCAGAGGCTCCCGTCCGTGCTCACGGAGGATCTTGGAGGCCAGCATGGGAGACAGGGTCAAGGCCACGAAGCCCGAAAAGGCGACCGCCACCGCCAGAGTGATGGCGAACTCCGTAAACAACCGCCCGGTCTCCCCCGGCATGAAGGTGATGGGGACAAACACCGCGAGCAACACCATCGTCGTCGCCACGACGGCAAAAGCCACCTGCCGGGTGCCCCGGTAGGCGGCAACCAACGCCTTCTCTCCCATCTCGATGCGGCGATGGATGTTCTCCAGAACAACGATGGCATCGTCGACCACGAGACCGATGGCCAGGACCAGAGCCAACATGGTGAGGGTGTTGATCGAAAACCCCAGCGCATCCAACGCGAGGAAGGTCGACATCACCGAGACCGGAACCGCCACCATGGGGACGAGAACCGCCCGCAGGCTTCCGAGGAACAGGTAGATGATGACTACCACCAGAATCACCGCGATGATCAGCGTGCGCTTCACCTCGTGGAGCGACTCCTCGATGAACACCGACATGTCATAGCTTTGCTCCAGCTTCATCCCTTCCGGCAGCGTTTCGCGCACCCGGACGGCTTCTTCCCTGGTGGCTTTGGCGACGTCCAGGGTGTTGGCCTGAGATTGCCGCACAATCCCGAGGGAAATCATTTTGACCCGGTTGCCCCGGAAAGCGTTGCGGGCTTCCGCCGCTCCGATTTCGATCCGGGCCACCTCCCCGAGCCGGACCAGATACCCGTTCTCACCTCGCAGCACGACCAACTTCTCGAAATCCGCCGGGGTCCGGTAGTCCCGGCTGAGCCGCACAGTGAACTGCCGATCCAATGACTGCACCGAACCGGCCGGAGGATCCACGTTTTCCCGACGCAGCGCGTCTTCGATGTCATTCACCGTCATTTGGCGGGCCGCCAAAGCCTCACGGTCCACCCAGACCCGCAGCGCGTAGCGACTCCCTCCCGAGAGCCGGATCCGCCCGACCCCGGGCAACCGGGAAAAGCGATCCACCAGATAGCGTTCCGCGTAGTCTGTCAGCGCGATGGTATCGAGCTTGTCGCTGGTCAGGTTCAGATACATCAGGATCTCCGAGCCGGATTCCGTTTTCCCGACCTGCGGGGCCTCCACTTCGTCGGGAAAATTACCCACCACCGGACCGATGGCTTCGCGGATGTCATTGGCAGCAGCGTCAAGATCCCGGCCCAGATTGAACTCCACGGTGATCGTGGACTGGCCGTCCACACTGACCGAGGAAATGTTCTTGATCGCCTCAACCTGGTTGATCCGGTCTTCCAGAGGTTGGGTGATCCGGCGCTCCACCACCGAGGCCGAAGCTCCCCGGTATTCTGTTTCCACCGTCACGATGGGAGGCTCAATGTCCGGGTATTCCCGGACCTGAAGCCGGGTGTAACTGACAGCTCCGAAAGCGATCAGCAACAGGTTGAGCACCGTGGCGAGAACCGGGCGACGGACGGAGGTGTCGGAAATCCACATACGACTCCGGGATCAGGGGGCTTCCCGCTCGGGGTTCAATGGCTGGACCGGCCCTTGATACTCGCCCCCCAGCTTGACCAAGGCACCATCCTGGAGCCCGACCAGTCCATCGGTGATGATGCGATCCCCTTCGTTCAGGCCTTCGTTGACCTCCACCGAACCCGGGATACGTCGACCGATCTGGATGGGCACCAGCCGGGCCACCGGGGCTTCCGCCGTCCCCGCCACGACAAAGACATGCTGCTTTGTGCCCATCGGAACCAACGCCCGTTCCGGAACCGACAGCGAATTCCGGGGCTCGAGACGCAACTCGACCAGAGCCAGCATCCCGGGCCGAAGATCGCCGTTGGGATTCGGCACCTCCGCGCGGGCCTCGACAGACCGGGTCACCGGGTCAGACCGGGTGTCGAGGTGTTTGATCTTGCCTTTGAACTCCCGATCCCGGGCGGTCTCGGTATGCGCCATGATTTCGGATCCCACGGACACGGATCCAAGCAGCTTTTCGGGAACGCTGAAGTCGATCTTCACGACGTCGATTTTGTCCAGCGTGGCAATGACCGTTCCCGGGGAGACGAGAGCTCCGACACTGATCCGGCGCAAGCCCAGACGGCCATCGAAGGGGGCCACAATCCTCCGGTCCGCGAGTTTGGCTTCGGCCTCGAGGATCTTTTGCTGGGCAATCACGGCCAGGGTCTGCCTCTCGGCCAAACGGGCCTCGGCGGCAGCCCCCTCGGCGACCAGACTGGTGATGCGTGTGATCTCGCGTTGTTCCTCCGCCAAAGTCGCCCGGGCCGAGGCGAGGAACGCTTCTTCTTCGGCGTCACTGAGCCGGGCCAGAAGCTGGCCTTTTTTCACTTCATCCCCGTCGTCGAAATGCAACTCGGTCACGGTTTCCGTCACATTGGGACTGAGATCGATCGTTTCGTAAGCTTTGACCGAGCCCACCACGCGCACTGGCAGGGCATAGTCCCGGCGCCCCACCAGGGTGGTGTTCACCAATGCGGGAGGCCTGGCGGCTTTTTTGGCCTCCTGGGGGCTCCCCAACGACTTCTGGTATCTCAAAAAGGCATAGGCCCCACCACCCACCAGCGATAGGGCGAGCAGAAAAACGAAGAGCCTGAGCCCCAGCGGAGGGCGGGCATCCTGGGGAGAATCAGCCATGGGTGATGAGAGGAAACCGGAGGCCGTTCTCTTACGGGAGTTTTCCCCCGGAATCAAGCCCGGTCGGCCCGGAGGACGTGATGACGCCGCCCGGCGCGGTCAAGAGTCTCCGGGTCTCCGCCACCACAAGCGCATGGCAGGGATCGACCAAAGGACCAAGGCGGCCACCCAGAGCAGGGCCGCGTAACTGTGGTGGGAAATCATGAGCCGAGGGGTGAAATCGGCCGCCATCCTGGTCAGCGCCGCCACCACGATCAACCAGACCAACCAACGCCAAACCACCGACCGTCCCCCATAGCACCGGGCCATCGTCGCGTCATCCACTCCGTGTCCCAGCGTCACCCGGTCAGCCACAATCAACAGAATCAATCCCAGCCCCGAAATGAATAGCAGATGCTCCATGGCAAAAAGCGGCCCGGGCCACAGGGCGCGCACCAGAAAAGAGAGGCCCAGACCTCCCACGGCCATGCGCAGAGCCCAGGCCCGCGTGGAGGGCGCCCGGCCTCGGTAGAGGGCAGGCACGGCCAGGCCCACCCAGAGCAGCACCGCAGCGAAGCGCACCAGATTTCCCATCCGAAGTCCTCCCATGGCTTCGATGCCGAAGGACACCACCACCAGGCTGGCGCCGAGCCACACCCCGGTGGCCCGCCTCCCCGGTGACAGTTTTGGCATTTCCGCTCCCGGGGAATGCAGAATTCGTGCGAACAAATAGGAGCCAATCCCCAAAACCGGGAGCAGCAGAAGCCCTTGATAGGCGAGCAATTTGGTAAAAACCCAGAGCCGGGGATAACCTTCGATCCCCCCCAGCGCCCACGCCAGGGCCACCAGCAAGGTCATGGCGATGGAGACTGCCGCGAGGGTAAACCCCGTGGGAGGCAAGGAGGTTCCCGGCCCCAACCGTCTCAACAGCACCCACAGCAGCAACGCGAGGTAGGCCCCCGCCAGACCATCCCCCCAAGGCAGACGATAGGCGAGAAAGCATCCTTGGGCGATCCACCACAATCCGAGCAATCCCGCCATCTCACAACGACGCAACGGCGGAGCCTCCAGAAACCGGGGCCAGGAGGTCCCGAGAAATCCGGCCACAAAGGCGGACCCGAAACCAAAAATCATCAACCTTGGATGCTGCCACGCGGGTGGATAGGGCCAAATACCGGCGTAAAAGAGAGGCCACAGAGAGACCCCGATCAGGGCGGCCAACACCCCCATTGGAAAAAACACCCGATAGGGTTCCGCCAGCCATGGTTTTGATCCTGCGGGGGATGACATGATTGGGTTTTAACCGCTGCCGGCTCCCGTGTCATTGGTTTTTCCTTCCATTCGGCACTTCCGACGGACGGTGAAAGATGAGTTCCTCCCCCGGCGTAAAGCGGAGATGAAAAAGATCTGGGCATACCTTTGGAGGCGACGGGCCCGTCTGTGTTGGATGGCGATGCTTGGGCTTCTGGGTTGGCTCGCCATGGCTGAGATTCTGATCAGACGGGCCGCCGGGGGACGCACCTATGAGCGGGCCGAGCAGGTTCCCCACCATCGGGCCGGACTGGTGCTTGGCTGCTCCAAGATCCTGGCCAACGGCCGTCCCAACCGCTTTTTTAACGCCCGGGTGAAAGCGGCCGCCGCCCTCCATGCTGCCGGCAAAGTGGACTGTCTCATCGTGAGCGGGGACAATTCCCGGGAAACCTATGATGAAGCCACCGATCTGCGGGACGCGCTGGTGGCGCTCGGAGTTCCGGAAACCGCCATTTACCGGGACTACGCCGGATTCAGCACTCTGGACTCAGTGGTGCGAGTCCGGGAGATTTTTGGACAACAGCGCATCGTGGTGGTTTCGCAACGTTTCCACAACGAGCGGGCCCTTTTCCTCGCCTCGGCACATGGCATTTCAGCCATCGGATTCAACGCGAAGGATGTCCCGCTGCGGGAGTCGCTCCGGACCCGCGCCAGGGAATCACTGGCCCGGGCCGCCACGCTCGTGGAAGTCTGGATTCTGCGCCGACAGCCCAAATTTCTCGGCCCACCCGTGCCCTTGGACGGACCTCCCAATTAACGCCCCCGTCGGGACTATTTCCGTTTCACCCCGGAGGAGATCGGCATGATCCCCAACTCCCGGGCATCCGAAACAGAAATCAACTGGGTGTCGGGATTTTCACCGCTTTCGAGATCTTCCGCATGTTCATCCATGGTGGCGGATCCCGCGGCGATGGCACTGGCGAAGGTTTTGAGGGACGCGGCAAATTCCTTTTGCTTCAATTTTTCCGGCATTGTGGCCAGTTCTTTGACCGGCTTGAGATTGTTCTCGCCAAGCAGTGTGGTTTCCAATCCCACAATGTCATCGTCATCTCCGGGTCCACTGTCAAAGGCGAGGAAGCAATGCCCGGGCACCATCACGAGGTAGGCGTTGATGCCAATTTTCCTCAGGATGGAGGCCATCAACACTGTTCCATCGACACAATTGGCCTGGGTGGATTCGATGGTGTCATCGAGAAAGCGGACCGACTGGCTGATGACAAATTTGCTGGGAGTGGTGACAGAGATGTCGCTGTATTTGATGCCCCTCCGTTGCAGGACATTCCAGATCGCGAACACCTGCGCTTGGACCTCGTCGGGATTGCCGGACTGATACCCGGTGAAAGAGGAGATGAGCCCGCTTTGCAGCGCTTCCTTGAGGATTCCATCGATCCAAGGATGGTTTTCGTTCACGTAAGCGGCAAACATCCAGGAAAAATCATCGAAATCTTCGCCGTTTTCGTCCCACAGCACGTAAAAGGGGCAATCATTGATCGATCTCAAAGTGCACGTTTCCGTCTGGTCAGGTAGCTTAGTGCCATTGACGGTCACCTTGAAAACCACATTGACAGGTTTCTGCTCTCTCACCTGGTGCAAGGCGTCATAATCCCAGATGCATTTGGGGAAAATCCGGACTTCGTCACCCGCCTTCTTGATGGTTCCCGTCCAGACAGAGGGTTTCAAGTAACCATCGATCGAGATTTCCACAGTGACCTTGGCTTTGGCAGGAACGTCGAACAGGCTCACGGCCATCCAACCATTTTCATCGCCATAGATGGGGGCGTCGCCTTTCCCGACTTTGGGATCATCAGAGGTCTTTTTGTCCTCTGCGGTCTCTTCATCGCCATTCCAATCCACGGTTGCGGTGGCAATGATGGCGCTGGGG
>JADZAX010000466.1 GCA_020852405.1 Verrucomicrobiales bacterium | reverse complement strand
TATCCGGATTACTACTTCGGCAACATTTTCCGGGAGCCGGATCTGACCAGGATGCTCAGCGAAAGCCCGGCCAGGAGGCAGTTTGTGGAGCGCCCCGGGAAGCTGGTGGAGGATGGGGACTGCCTTGAATGCCGGTTCCTCTCCATCTGCCATGGGGGATGCCCGGTCCGCACCTACTCCGCCTTGGGCACCATGAATGCCAAGGATCCCTATTGCGAAGTCTACAAAGTCATCTTTGCCAAGGCGGAATCGGAAGGGCGGAACCTGCGGCAACGGCGGACTGCCGGAGCCTCTGTTTGACTCGGTAGCCGCCGGAACTCCGTGGCCCGGAAAAAGCCCCCGGTCGGCTCAGCATTTTTAGGGAACCTGAGGTAGGGTTACCTTCCAAACGAGCCGGTTCAGAAGGTCCCTCTCATCGTTCCATAGTTCATCTGGTGGTAAAATAGTTGGATTTGATCCCCCAACCTGATGCAGTGACTCCCCCTCACGACAGGTGCCGGCCTTCGCCTTTGGCATTGAAACTGTGTGGATATGGCGCCCAATACGGAGCACGATCCAGGGAGGCAATGCCAGTCGAGTTCTGGTTTTCCTGAACCGCGATTGGTTCACGCCGCCAATGCAGCGTCCACGGAATTTCCCGAGCTGCCGCAACCGTGACGCTTCAGGGACGGAGCTTGGTGACCGTCACGCTCTTCACAAAATAGTGGTTGTAGCGGTCGCCGTCCGATTCGAGGGCGAAGTTGTACCCCCAATAATTCACGAACTGCGGATCATCAATACGGAAGCGTTGGGTGTGCCATTGTTGGTTGTCCGGTATAGTGAACCATCCACCGGCAGTCTTGAATCCCGAGGTGGATTCATAGACCAACTTGAATCCCGCGTTTTCATTGGCTTCGTTCCTCCGCACCGTCACCGCGACTTCGATGGGCGCCGGGTCATAACAGAGAAATCCCGGATCGACGATGAACAGGTTTCCGCCGGGCACATTCCCGGCCCTGGCCGATCCACCATAGGCCACCACGGCTTGCGCCAAGGAATCACCGGCGAGCGTGTGCAGGCCATTTTCCACCCGCTCAGCGCCCATCGTGAGGGACACCGAACCGGCCTTGGCAAAATCGCCCCCCCAGCGGTACGGTTTTCCCCGGTTTGCCACGGCCAGGTTTCTTAACCTGTCCGGCACGCCCAGAATCAAGACCGGCGCAGGAGCGGGTCGGAACCGGTCGGCTTTCACAGCAGCTTCCGTCAACGGATCCACGATCTCCACTTCCCGGTCAAAGATCACTTCATCGGACGTGTTTGGTTGCCCCCAGGCAACCAGCACCGTGGTCTCCGCCCCCTGAAAGAGGAAGGCAGGATGTTTATCCTGAAACTGAAGCCAGCCGAGAAAAACCGGACGCTGCCCGAGATGCTTGATCATCTGGGCCATCGCAGTGTAGGCGGGCCGGGGTTGGCCATTGGCATCCAGCAGCCCCATCGGTCCGCTGTCACCATCGCGTCCTTCAAACCATTGAATGGATGCCACTCCCTGGGCGGCTCCCATCGCGTAGGCCTTGACCAACGCATGAGCCTGGGTGTCGGCGCCCCGCCTCAGATCACAGCCAATCTCGGAAAAGACGATCGGAATCTCCGCCCTCTCCGGATTCTGTGCCCTCAGCATCCGCCGGACCATGGGCACGATGTTGAGAAACACCGCTTCCGTTCCTGCGTTGTCAGCAATGCCATTGAGCACCTCGTAAGGATGCAATGTGAGGTAGTCGAAATGATTCCCCGCTCCGGCCCGGATCGCCTGTTCGAGGTAATTGATGTGGACCGATTTGGCAGCCAAGCCAATCAGGCAGCCGGGATCCACCGACTTGGCTGCATCATGGGCGCTGACAACAATTTTGGCGTAGTCCGCCGCCGTCTGGTCGCGTCCCGTGCCGTTGGGCGGTTCGTTCCAAACCTCCCAGTTCCGGATGCGGCCTTTGGTGTGGCGAACCAGCGCCGTGACATGGGTGGTCCAGGCACCAAGGTTGTTCACCGGCAATGTTCCCGGCTGGTCCTTGTCATTCCAGCCCACATTCCCATTGAACATCCCGCCAAACACGATGCCATGCTCTTCGAGATAAGCCATCTGCGCGTCCAGAGCGGTCCAGGACCATTGCCCCGGCGAGGGCTCCACCAGTGACCAGCCGGTGGCGGCCGCCCGGTAGTAGTGCAGTCCGATGGCTTCCATCCGGGGCACCCAGCGCGCGTCGTCTCCGGCGGACCGGTTGTTGATGTGGCAGGGGCTGATACCGAACAACCCTGTCGTTAAAGATCCTTCCTGAGCCGGGGTTTCATCAGCATGCCCGATTCCGAACAGGAAGAGACAGTGGAGGACCATCAAGAAAAATCGCATGACTGGCATTGTAAGGCCGATGGGTGGATAAAACAGTCCTTTGTCTTCGAAGGCAGCGGGATTTCCTGGAGCCTCTGCCCTTCCGTTCCCGGTAGAGGCGATTGACGGGCTGGTTCCAGAGTGATCCCACCCCGCAGGCCCCGCATCAGTAACAATGGAAATCGCCTATCGACTTCATCTGCGCTAGCGTGGCCGCGCATTCGCGGCAAAATGGAATCAGTTTGACATATCTGTTCAGAAACTGTCAACTTAACCCCTTGCAGTAAACCGTCGGACACCCAATCTATGAGCCAATCCAAAAACAATCCTTCTCCAGCAGCATCCGAATTGGAACCAGAAAAACTTGAACAAGTAAACCGTCCCAATGTTCAAATCCTGTATGAAGAAACCGGAGCCCTCTTCGCCAATCAGGTGATTGTGAACTCGGGACGGGATCAAATCGTTTTGGATTTTTCAACCGGCATCATTTCCGATCATGCCACTCAGAGGCATGTGCTGCCGATTCAAAAAAGGATTGCCCTCACTCCAGCCACCGCCTTGAAGCTGATCCAGACCCTCTCGGGAGTCATCCAAAAGCAGGTTGAAGACAGTCGGGTAAAAGTTGAGAAAGGCTCCTGATGCAGGAGTGAGTCTTCCTGAATAAGCGAGTGTTATTTTGGGCTCCTTTCTCAAGGAAAGGAGCCATTTGCTGGAATTGAAGCAATGAAATCTCCAGTAGATGGGGCGGGGACAACCCAGCCAATGCCTAGGGCGGCAGTTTTTCCGGACCTGAAACCTCTGGTCCGGTCCAAGGACGATGGTCAGTTCCACCGTGGGGTGACGAACCACGTGTCCGAACTCACCGGTGCCACCGCGTTGCTCTATTCTGAGACTGCCGGAATTCTGACCATCCTCGCCACCCGCATCAGAGGTTCTCTGCCGGGTGGTCTCCTTGATGCCAAGGAAACCCGGGCAACCCTGTCCTCGGCGCTCCAGTCCCGGGCGATGGTGACGCACAAGCTGGGAATGACCGGTCTCATTCTCTGGGCGATGCCGATCGACGGTGAAACGTCCACCGGTTTGGCGTTGCTCTTCGCGTCCGGGCTGACCAAAGCCAAAGAGGATTCGCTGTTGCCACTGCTGGCCATCCCGCAGGCCCTGTTTGCCCAACGGAATCTCCAGTTGGCCAATGAAGCCCAAAAACAGGGTTTCGATCAATCCTGCTTTTTTCTGGAAGCCCTCTACCGATCCTCCTCCGCCCCCACTTTCCACCGCGCCATCCAGTCTCTCGTCGAGGATTTGCGAATTTTCATGGGAGCCGAATCCACCGCCATGGGATTTGGTTCTCGGATCACCTGCCGGATCGAGGCCATGGGACCGGCCAGCAAGTTCGATCACCGCAGCCAAATGGCGGTCCGCACGTCCCAATTGATGCGTGAAGGCATCGCCGTGAAAGGAACGATCGGGTGGCCCCAGGAAGGGCTGCCGCCCGCCCACCCCGGCCTCCATTTGGCTGGGGATCATGACCCGCTGCTGGAGGAACTGACGGTCCAG
>JADZAX010000465.1 GCA_020852405.1 Verrucomicrobiales bacterium | reverse complement strand
CACCCTGATCGAGCTGCTGGTCGTGATCACGATCATGGCCCTGCTCATGAGCATGGCCGTGCCCGCCTACAACACCATCCAGGTGAAGGCGGCAATGAACAAGGATGCAAGCAATGTCCGTCAGATCCTGATTGGCTGCTCCTCCTTCGCCTCGGACTGGGACGGCCTGTTCCCCTCCTTTGACCCGGATGAGCAGTCGAAAGGCGGTGGCGGTGGTGGGGAAGACTCCGAGTTTTCCTCCTCCAATGATGCCTTCAATGTGCTGATCCCCAAATACATCGATACCGAATCAATCTTCTGGTACGCCATGAAGCCCGACAAACTCCGCCCCCCGGTGGAGGATGGGAAACTGGAATCCAAGGAGTGCACCTATGTCTATGTGACCGGTCAGACCAACACCAGCTTCAGCCGCTCCCCATTGATTGCGGACGAAATGGAAAGCGCCGGCACCTACGGCGAGTACCATCCTTGGTTGAAACAACAAAAGGCGGTCATCGGTTATGTCGGCGGCAACGTCGTGACCGAGTCCCTGACCACGGACCAGTCAGGAGCCACGGTGCGCACCCGTGACGGCCAGATTCAAGACATCTTCCAGAAGCGCTCCGGCGGCGATGATGGCGGCGGCGGTGGCGGTGGTCTCCTCGACACCGACACTTCGAACGTCCTCCTTCCTGGTGGGGGCTGATACCAACTCACTCAATGGCCCCGTTCAGGGGCCCTGCGGAAGACCCGGCGGGCTTGGCCCACCGGGTTTTTTCGTGCCCCTCACAGCTCGCCGATCCGCGCCTCGTAGAGACGCCAGAGACCGCTGTGATCCAGATCGCCCATGTCCCGCTGGTGGACCATTTCCTCCCAGAGGGCGTGGTTTTGCCTCAGCATCGGCAATTCCAGACCTTGCTCCTCCATGATCCTCACGGCTTCACGGACGTCTTTCAACTGAAGCCGGGCCCGTCCTCCGGGCACGAAATTTCCAGTCACCATGCGCTCGCCGTGCTCGGCGAGAATACGGCTTTCCGCGAACCCTCCCCGGATCGCTTCCCTCACCCCGGCGGGATCAACTCCCGCGGCTTTCGCCAGAGTGAGCGCTTCGGCAATGGCGGCAATGGTCTGGGCAACGATGATCTGATTGGCCAGTTTCGCGATCTGTCCCGCTCCCAGACCACCCACGTGCGTGACCTTGCGTCCCAGGCATTCAAAAAGGGGCCGGGCTCTGGCGAAGTCTTCCACCGATCCTCCCGCCATGATGGAGAGGGTCGCTTCCGTCGCCCCGACCTCCCCCCCGGAGACGGGGGCATCCACCCAGCTCCCGCCCGCGGCTTCCACCGCCGCGGCACAGCGATGGGTGACATCCAGGGCGGTCGTGCTCATGTCGATGACCAGTGTGCCGGGTGACAATCCGCTGATCAATCCCGACTCTCCCAGCACCACTGTCTCTACGGCGGGGCTGTCGGTCAGCATCAGAAAAATCACCCCTCCCGCGGTCCCACGGGCCACCTCTGCCGGAGAATCCGCCGGATGGAGTCCCTCAGGGACGAGGGCATCCATGACACCGCGGCTGCGGTTGTTCATCAGAACCGGCCAACCGGCCCGCTGCAAATGCAGGGCCATGGGGCGCCCCATGACCCCGAGACCAATGAATCCCACCCGGCTTTGGGCCTCACTCATGGTGCCTGACCTCCCGGAGTCTGGGTGGGACCTGCGCCCGGACTCTCATCCAGCAGGTTTCGAAGCCCTTCGAACAGGGAATCAATGACCTTGTCATCGTGAAGGAGTGACTTCACGGCATCCAAGGGGGAACTTCCCGGAGCGGGCGCTCCCTGCGGAATGTCCCAAGCGGTGAGGTAGTCCATTCCGGTCCTGCGGAACCCTTCGGCAAGCAACCGCTTCTCCAGATCGGGCATGTGTCCGGCCCCGTAAAAGATCCCGATGTTTCGGCGGCCCTGCGCCAACGAGACGGCCAGTTTTTCCATGACCACCTTGTTCCGCTCTGTCACCAGCACCGTGCCGTCCTCACCCTCCACTTCAAAAATGAGCCGCTCGGTTTCCGCGAGGATCGGCGCAACGGTCCGTTTCAGTCCCGAGGAATCCCCGGCACTAAGGGCGTTGAGCAGGGTCGTGAGGGTGGACTGGGCGGCCGCATCGTCTTCCAGCCCGGGAATCTTGAGTCCCGCCGGCGATTTGGACATGGCCCTCTCTATCAAGGTGAACATACTTTGCTGACGTTTTTCCAAGAGGCCGTGGAACTGGTCCCAATCAACGTCGGCATGCTGGAAATTGGGCGCCCCGTAATCGATCGCATCCATCTGGAATTCCAATTTGAGAAAGCTCTTCACGATGTTTTGCACCAGATGCACTTGGTCCATCGTGGTCCGGACTCCCCCATCAGGGGGTGGAGTCTCCGGACCGACCAAACTGGAAGCCCCGGGACTGGGATGAGGTTGGCCCACCATTTCGTAAAGCACCACGTCGAACGTTTTGAACAATCCGTTGAGCTGCCGGTAATAGGCTTCGTCACCGATGTGCACCGCGCCAACCAAGGAGACCTTCACGCCGTCTTTTTCAAAATGACCGACTCCGACTTCGAGTTTGTCGCTGTGGGCGGGATCCTCGGCCCGGCTGAAACGGATGTAATCAGGGATGGATACCACCGGGGGAGCTTCGGGAGTCAGGCCGGGGGGAGCCTTCTCCTGAGCCTGGCTGGTGGCAAGCAGAACCGGGACCAGCAGAAGGCCCAAAAGCAACGGCCCTGTTGAGGTGGAGTACTTTTTCATGGTGGGAGAGAGGAGGAAAAAAGGGGGGGGCTTCAGATTCGTGCCGGTCCGGGAGAATTTCCAGCCTTTTTGATGTCCCCCGATGCAGCATCCAAAGACGGGTGCGGCCCTGTGCTTGACCGGCCGGGGACGACCACCTAGGATGCGCCTCATGACAGCAACGACCATCCTCTGTTTCGGTGATTCCAACACCTGGGGCTTTATTCCCGGGAGTGACTGTGAGCGCTACGCTCCCGACGTGCGGT
>JADZAX010000464.1 GCA_020852405.1 Verrucomicrobiales bacterium | reverse complement strand
TGAAGCCCCCCGAGGAAGCCAGGGCCGCATTGAGCCGACCGGGATCGGTGTCGATGCCGAAATGACGCAATGCCATGGCCGTGCAACACAGCGTGCACCCAACACTCCGGATCGTCTCCCGGGTTCCTCCCAGCATCAGGGGCCCCCATGAGGGATCGGCTTGGGAAAAATGCAGATCCGGCCGCGTCAGGACTAGATCGAAGGCTTCTCCGCCACGGGAGGCGACGGTTCCCCGTGGCCGGCTTGCCTCCCGCCGTGCCTCCGACCACCAGAAAAACAGGGATGCCGGAATCACCACCAGCAGAAACAGGAAGAACACACGAGGCCAAGTCATGGACGGAGGTTACGCCCTGTCGCGGGAGATCTTTCAGCAAAACTATTTCCGCCCGGTCGCGGCCTCCCCCGCGATCCAGTCCTGCATTTCCACTTTCAAGAAACGCCGGTTCAGGGCTATGCTCCTCACAGGTCGTCCGGCCCTGGAGGGCGCCACCATTCCGCAACACTCGCCATGAACCAGCGGGAGAGATGTTCACCTATTAGTAATGAAACGCCGGAGCTCCCTTGCCATTCTGACCGCCGGCTTGTGCCCGGGATTTCGCCCCGCGCCGGCCTCCGGCAACAATGCCACGCCCATGGAAACCGCCGCCCAACTGATTCAGAAACAAGTCGCAGCCGGAGTGCTCGAATCGGCCGTGTTGCGGGTGCACCGTGGTGGCGAAACCTTCGAACGCGCCTTCGGCAAAGCCGCTTCCGGCGAGGCCGTGTTCCTGCTCGCCTCGATCAGCAAAACCCTGACCGCAGCGGGCGTGATGGTCCTGATCGACCGGGGAGAACTCCGTCTCGAATCACCGGTCAAAACGTATCTGCCGGAATTCTCCGAAGGCGCGAGGAAAGACGTCACGCTGGAACACCTGCTGACGCACACCTCCGGCTTGCCCGACCAATTGCCGGAGAACAATGAACTGAGACGGCGTCACGCGCCATTGGATGATTTTGTGAAGGGCGCGCTACGCACGCCCCTCCTCTTCCCGCCCGGCACCCGCTACCATTATCAAAGCATGGGGCTGCTCTTGGCCGGCGAGGTGGTGCGTCGCGTGACCGGTCTGCCGCTGGCAGATTTCCTGGCCCGCGAGGTGTTCCCGGTTTTGGGAATGCGGAACACCACGATGGGACTGGGCACGCTGCGTCCAGAGGAGACGGTGAGGTGCCAAACGGAACATGCCGCTCCCGAAGCCGGAGGCGGTGACGTCACGGCCCGGGAATGGGACTGGAACAGCGCGTATTGGCGGTCTCTCGGCGCCCCCTGGGGCGGGGCGCACGGCACCGCAGCCGACATCGACCTTTTCCTTGGGAGCTTTCTGCATCCGGAAGGCAAATTGATGCGGGTCGAATCCGCACGGATGATGACCGAGAACCATACCCCCGGCCTCGTCGCGCGGCGGGGTCTTGGCTTTGCCCTCGGGCCCGAGGGCTTTGGCCGGGAATGCTCCGCCCGCGCCTTCGGTCACGGGGGATCGACCGGAACCCTCGCGTGGGCGGACCCGGAAAAGGATCTGACCTGCGTCATCCTGACGTCACTGCCCTCTCAGGTTTCGGGCCCGTTGATCCTCCATCCGGTGTCGGACCTGGTGGCGGCTGCCCATCCATGATCAGCCACCGACAAAATCTCCCCGGAGATGGCCATCATCCTGGGGAGGCCGGTATTGGATCGCCAGCGCGGCCCCGCTCATGGATTCCCCGCGGGCAAGGGAATGCATCGCAAAATCGAGCAGCGTCCCCGTGAGCAAGGTCCGCTCCACCGGATAGGGGGGCTTTCCAGAGGCAAAGAAACTCTCGATGTTCCATGTCAGGGCATCGAAAAAGCGGGCCCCGGGAGGCGCGGGGAGCACATACCAGGTGGCCAACGGTTCCGGGCGCCCCTCAACGCTCCCGGCAAAGCTGAAATCGGAAACGGCTTCGACCAGATTCAGCACCGTCCCGCGGGTGCCGTCGCGGTATTCAATGAGAATGGCCTGGGGTTTCCTGACCTGCCCGCGGACCGTGCCGTAATTGCGGCTGGGATTCACCCGCAAGGCGGCCTCAAGCAATGCAGGGCTCCATTTCCCCTCGTCGGCCGCTTTCCAAACCGCTCCGCCCTCGAGGAAAGTGACGCGGTGCACGCCGGTCTCCCCTCCCTTGCGCCGTTCGAGTTGGCACTGCAAAGCCTCCAAGGCATGGAACAAATAGATTTCGGGCGTCGCTCGCTCGAAGCCAAAGCAGACCAGCCCCTCCCGGAAGGGCGTTTCCAAGGGAGGCAGCAGCTCCGGGACGCGCCAGACCACCGGCAGCGAGGAACCGGCCATCAGCCCGAAGCCGAGTTCGCGGGACGCTGCCACCATCCGGGCAGCCTTCTCATGGTCATAGGACAGATGCTTGTCAACAAAGACGGGCACACTGCGTCCCGAGACTCGGAACACTTTCAGGATCTCCTCAAAATGCTCATAACGGGGATACTCGACCTGGCCCAGTTGGTTCACCGGATAGTCCCCGTGCTCGATGATGAGCAGCACCGCGTCGACGTCGAGGCTGGCGGCGCCGCCGAGAGCGCCGGCCACATCGCGGCTGAGTTCGATGCCATGTTCCCGGCAGACTTCCGGGCCCAGATCATCCGGAGGGGATTGGTCATTGTAGATCCGCACCAGTTGGAACGGAGGTCGGTGCAACTCCCCTCCACGATGGTAGCCGTGGATGAAACGCCCCGCGATGTGGTAGGCGTGCGATTTGAACCGGTAGATCGAATTGATCGCCGCGACGCGAGGCAGCGGTGGGGTCACTCCCCGCGCCAAAGGGGCGGCCGCCACGAGCGAGGAAGCCAGAAAACGACGGCGTTTCATCAGAAGTAAGTCGGCTCCGTTCCGGGTTTCCACTTGATGCTGCATCCCGAGCTGGGTGGCCAGGGAGGCGGGGGGCCTTCCCCGGTTTCCAGGACGCGTTCCAGGGCCTCCCGCAGATCTCCGCCGGTCGGGGTGCCCCTCCCCGGACGGGTCGCATCGAACTGTCCGGCATAGCGCAAGCGGAGATCCGCATCAAAGAGGTAGAAATCCGGCGTGCAGGCGGCGGCATAGGCCTTGGCTGCCGCCTGGGTTTCGTCAAACAGGTAGGGAAAATCCCATCCGCTGACGTTGGCAAAAGCAGCCATCTTGTCCGGGGCATCGGCCGGATAGCGGCTCACGTCATTGGCATTGATGGCCACCCAGCGGGCACCCAAGGCTGACGTTTCACGGGCCAACCGGCCCATCGCTCCGGCCAGGTGGATGACGAAAGGACAGTGATTGCAGGCAAAGACTACCACCAAAGCACGACCACCATTGGCAATGTCCGAGAGAGTGTATATGCGCCCGGCGGCATCAGGGAGGGAGAAATCCGGGGCGCGCTCCCCGGGGCGGAGTTGAAAGGTGGAACGGACTTCGGCCATGCCTCCATAGTGGACCCGCCCGGGGCCTGCCGTCAAGCCTGCCCCTCGGCATCATCCTGCTTCGGCGCATTGCGATGACGGATGAACTCAATCGCCACGGGGATCAACGAAATGACGATGATGAGGAGAAACGCGATTTTGAGATTGGCCCGGACGATCGGGATGTTCCCCAGCAGATAGCCCGCCACAGAGAAGGCCGTGACCCAGAAAACCCCGCCACCGATGCTGAAGGCGAGGAACCGGCCATAGTTCATGCGGCCAAAGCCGGCCGTGAATGGCGCGAAGGTTCTCACGATGGGGACGAAACGGGCCAGCACAATGGCCTTGGGACCGTATTTGAGAAAGAAGCGTTCTGTTTTCTCCAGATACTCGTGTTTGAACCAACGTTGTCCCACCATCCATTGGCCGGATTTCCGACCGATCCAGTAATTTAGGTTGTCCCCCAGAATGGCCGCCCCAATCAACAGGGGAATGACAATCGGCAACTGGATGAGACCCAGGCCGGCCAGGGCTCCGACGGCAAAAAGGAGCGAGTCCCCGGGAAGAAAAGGAGTGACCACGAGGCCGGTCTCGCAAAAAATGATCGCAAACAGCAGGGCATAAATCAGCGGCCCGTTTTCACGGGCGAAGCCTTCAAGATGTTTGTCAATGTGAAGTACGAGGTCGAGCAGGTCATGCAGCATGGCGGCGTATTCTCCACCCGGAGCGGCAGGAGGCAACCGGAAATGCGCCTCCCGGCGTCCCGCTTCTTCGTTGTTGCCCACAAGTTTCCTGCTAAAGTGGGCGATCATGAAAACCCGGCTCCCACTCTGCAGTTTGGCTTTGGCCCTCGTCGCCACAGTCGTTTCCGCCCAAAATCCGGCCGCCGACGCGGACGGCTTCATCCCTCTCTTCAACGGCAAAGACCTTGCCGGATGGTCCCCGGCCAAAGAAAACCCGGACTCGTTCTCGGTGAAAGACGGGATTCTCGTCGTCAAGGGCGGGCGGAGCCACCTATTCTACACCGGCGCGGTGGGTGATCACAACTTCACCAACTTCGAACTGAAGCTGAAGATCATGACCACCCCGAATTCCAACTCCGGCGTGTATTTTCACACCCAACCGCAGGACAATGGCTGGCCCGAACTTGGGTACGAATGCCAGGTCAACTCCACCCACAAAGATCCCAAGAAAACCGGCAGCCTGTATGGCATCATGAACATCTGGGCGGGTGATCCTCCGCCAACGGGCAAACCGCTCGCCGGTGAAAACAAGTATGTCAAAGCCGCCCCCAGCAAAGATGGGGAATGGTTCGACTACGACATCAAAGTCCAGGGCAAAACGATCACCATCCAGGTCAACGGGGAAACCACCGTGGAATACACCGAACCGGAGGGAGGCCCCCAGTCCGCAGGATTCAAAGGCCGCAAGATCTCCAGCGGCACCTTCGCCCTGCAGGCCCACGACCCTGCCAGCGAGACCCATTACAAGGACATCAAGGTCAAGCCCCTGCCTTGATGCCCGCAGGGCGGAATGCATTCCCCGCAACCGGAGCCCGCTTCCTTACCGAAGCGGGCTTTTTTTGCTCGACTTCTGCCCTTGTAATTGGTTGGTTCGAAGGCATTCCCGGGGTATCCACCGCGGGAACCCCTTCAACCCAACCCCGTCTCTGATATCCCCTTATGATTCACACCCTCCTGCGTGGGTGGCGCATTCTGCTGCCCGCGCTCATCGTGTTTTCCGCAAGTCCCGCCCACGCTGCGGGGGCAGCCGATTCCTCCATCAACACCGGTGACACGGCCTGGCTGCTGGTGTCCACCGCCTTGGTTTTGTTCATGATGATTCCCGGACTGGCCTTGTTTTATGCCGGACTGGTGAAGTCACGCAATGTCCTCTCGATCTTCATGCAATGCTTTGCCCTGACGTGCGTCATGAGCATTGTCTGGCTGGCCTGCGGTTACTCACTGAGTTTTTCCGACGGCAACAGCTTCATTGGCGGACTGGGCGAGGTGTTCATGAAAGACCTCACGGGGGAGACCGTCCGCGAGGACTGCCCGCAGATCCCCAAGGTGCTGCACTTTGTTTACCAGATGATGTTCTTCCTCATCACGCCGGGCCTGTTCATCGGGGCCTTCGCGGAGCGCATGAAATTCAGCGCGATCCTGGTTTTCAGCATTCTCTGGGGGCTCCTGGTCTACGCGCCCTGCTGCTATGGCGTTTGGCACAAGGCGGGGGCGTTTTTCGGCCTGACCGGGGTCAAAGATCTCGCCGGAGGAATCGTGGTCCACATCACGGCCGGCGTCGCCGCCCTCGTGGCCTGCATCATGGTCGGTCCGCGGCGTGGCTATCCCCACACTTCGTTTGTTCCTCACAATCTTGTGCTGACGGTCACGGGGGCGGCCATGCTCTGGGTGGGGTGGTTCGGCTTCAATGGCGGCAGCCAACTGGCCGCCAATGGAGCCGCGGCCATGACCATCACCGTGACCCATCTCTCCGCCTGCACGGCCTCGCTGGTCTGGATGGGGATCGAGTGGTTGAAAAACGGCAAACCCAGTGTCCTGGGCTTGGCGACCGGATCTATCGCCGGTCTCGCCGCGATCACCCCGGCCTCGGGCGTCGTGGGGCCCGTGGGAGCCATCTGCATCGGAGCGGTCTCCGCCCTCCTCTGCTGGCTTTCCTGCGCCAAATTGAAACAAAAATTCCAGTATGATGATTCGCTCGATGTTTTCGGCGTGCACGGCGTCGGCGGCTTTGTGGGCACCATTTTGCTCGCGGACTTCGGCAGCAAATCCTTCGCCGGAGGCTTGGCTGATTTTGCCATTGGTCAACAGTTGATCACCCAATCGTTGGCGGCGCTCTACACCATTGTCCTCTCCGGAGTGATCAGCGTCGTCCTGCTTCTGGGCATCAAGAAAACCATCGGAATCCGGGTCACCGAGTCCCAGGAAAGGGAAGGTCTCGACCTCGCGGAACATGGCGAAAGCGCCTACAACAATTGAACCCCGGCATTTCTTCCCCCCTTTTGAGGAAGCCTCCTTCAAGGGGGGGAATTTGGCCAGTTGTTCCCCCAATTCCCCGCCTGACTCCCGTTAGGACCTGCTTTCCCGAACAAGACCGGTATTGCG
>JADZAX010000463.1 GCA_020852405.1 Verrucomicrobiales bacterium | reverse complement strand
GATCGGTATTCCGGTCTGGTGAGGCGGCAGGGCAGCTTGACCTTTTCCGACCTCGAAGTCCTGCTCTCGCCGCGCCGCCAGGGGGACAAGGCCCTGGTGCTGACCCAGCGGCCGGACGAGGACCAACGGCTCCGGATTGACTACCGTCTCGATGCCCGCTACGACCACTGGCTTTTGGATGAATTTCAGGACACCAGCTTTCTACAGTGGAGTGTGATCGAGAATTTGGTTGATGAGGCCGTCCAGGACACTTCGGAGGAGCGTTCCCTCTTCCAGGTCGGCGACATTAAGCAGGCCATCTATGGTTGGCGGGGCGGGGACACCCAGTTGTTCACGATGCTGCGCCAGCGCTACCGGCACATCGCCCAGCGCCCTCTCGATGAGTCGCGCCGATCCGGGCATGATGTCATCACGATGGTCAACCGGCTTTTCGGTTCGCCGGAATTGTTGCGACAGATCGAATTGCCCGCGGCCACTCTCGCCCGGTGGCAATGGGGCGAGCATGTGGTTTCAGACAACCACCGTGATCTGCCGGGCTACGCGACGCTCCTCCATCCGCCAGCAGGAGAGACTGAAAAGCCCACGGAAGAAGACGTGTTCAGAGTGGTCGTGGCCCTGCTCGACGAAATCCAACCGATCCACCGCGGCATGACCTGCGCGATCCTGGTTCAGTCCAACAAAAAAGGACATGCGATCGTGGACCATATCCGAGCCAACTCGTTGACCCAGGTTCCGGTGATGGCCGACTCGGAAATCACGGTCGCCTCCAGCACCCCGCTGAATCTCGCGCTGGTGGACCTCATCCGCCACGCCGCCCACCCGGGGGATGGCTTCGCCCGTCAGCATCTCCGACTCACGCCATTCACACGGGTGATGGAAAGACTCGGGTTGAACCAATCGCAGGTCGACTCAAGAATCCGGAAGGAAATCCATGAAAAGGGCTATGAAGAAACCCTCAAAACCTGGTTGAGTGAACTGCAGGCGACGGAGGTGCCAGTGGACGACTTTTCGTTGCGCCGTGCCGGTGACCTGCTCCTCGCAGCCCGCGGGTTCGACCGCTCAGGCAACCGGGACATGGATGAATTTATCGCCCACGTCAGCGACCACACCACGCGCGAAGGGGACACCCGGTCTGCGGTGCAGGTGCTGACCGTGCACAAAGCCAAAGGCCTGACCTTCGACATGGTGATCCTGCCCGATCTGGGCGGGGATTCCCTGTCCAATTCTAGAAAAGGCATCGCGGTGCATCGCGGGGCTGATCGAGCGATCCAATGGGTCCTCCAACCTCCGGGCAGCGACGTGGTGGAATTGGACCCGGTGCTCAGGGAGCATCACGCTGGGGAGAAAGCCGATGCCGGTTATGAGGAACTGTGCAAATTTTACGTCGCCCTGACCCGCGCCAAGCACGCCAATTACCTCATCGCCCTCCCTCGGGGATCAAGTTCTTCCTCGCACAATTTCATCAAGTTGTTGGAATTGGCCTATCAGGATCAACCGCAAGCATTCCTCATCGGTGATCTCGAAGCTACCGAGGTCGGCCGGAGTCAGGTCGGGACGACGGATCGGCTCTGGTATGAGAAAACCCACCCGTTGAGAAGTCACGCATCCACTACGCCGGACCAGGAAGCCTCCCCTCCGCCGACCCCATCCACGGCACTGGCCCGGCTCCGACCGCGGCGTCGGACTCCCTCGGCTTCAGAAATCCGCACCATCCCGGCGAAACTGCTGCTCTTCCCGGGTTCCCGCAATGCCCGTGATCTTGGAAACCTGGTGCATGGCTTGTTCGAGCAGATCGAATGGGCGGATGTTCTGGGACCGGAGGCTTTGCTGGAGGCGGAATTGAAGCTGTCATCTTCCCTCACAGCCGTTGCCGAGGGCATCCTGACCGAGGCCCGCCATCATCTCACCCGCTGCCTGGCCACCCCTGAAATCAAATCTCTCCTCGAACGTCCACCGGGGCCGGACATTCCAGAATGCTGGCGGGAACAGAGGTTCGAGATTCTCCTCGGTGACGAATGGCTCTCCGGAGCCTTTGACCGGGTGGTGCTGACGCGGGAGCCGATCACCGGCACGGTGCGCTCGGCCATGATCATCGATTTCAAGACGGACCTCATTCCGCCGGATCAACCGGATGCTTTGGCGAAATCCATCGCCACCTACCACCCGCAGATCCAGACCTACCGCCAGGTGCTCGCCCGGATGACGGGTCTGGCACCCGAAAGAATCGAGGCTAGATTGATCTTCACCCGTTTGGCGGTCGCCGCGCACCTCTGACGCCTTCCTTCCCTTTCCATGCGTTTTGCTCCAGGAAATCGTCTGCTGTTTCTCACCGCAGTGGTGGCGGTACCGGCGATGACGCTAATGGTGTATGATTTCCCCACATGGGCGGTGCCCTGTCTCCTGGCCCTTGCCTCTCTCGTCGGCGCCGCGGTGTTGGACCTGCAGCGCACTTCAGGGCATCTCGACCGGGTGGAGCTTTTGGCGACGGACCGGGTGCGGGCCACGGCAGGACGAACACTCGAGCTGGCCTTCGATCTCTCCTGCCCGGATCGGCTGGCGACCTGCCCCCTGCGGTTCGGCCTGCCGGTCGGCGCGGCCTTTCATGCCCCCCGCGGAACTGTGCTGGAGATGCCAGCCGCCAGCGGAGAACCGCCGCAACGCCGGCTTCTGTTTCCGCTGATCCCCTTGCGGAGGGGGCAATTTGCCTTTTCCGAGGCGCACTTGGAGACTTCTTCCGGTTGGGGATTTTGGTTGCTGAGACGGAGATTCCCCCTTGCTTTGGAATGCCGGGTGTATCCCGACCTGCGGCAGGAACGGCAGCAGGTCGCCGCTCTGTTCATGAACCGGGGCCAGCTCGGCGCCCATGCCGTGCGTCAGGTTGGCAAAGGGCGTGAATTTGAAAAGCTCCGGGAGTATCAACCGGGCGACGATTATGGCGACATCGATTGGAAGGCCTCCGCCCGGAAACGATTCCCCGTCACCCGCACCTATCAGATCGAACGAACCCAGGAGATCTACGTCATCCTCGATCATTCCCGTTTCAGCGGTCGGGAAATCCGCCTGCCCGCTTCCAAAGTGCCCGGGGAAGAAGCGGCCACCATGGAGAGCCAGGGCGGCGAACACCTTGTCACCACCCAGTTGGAACGCTTTCTTCACTGCGCCCTGATTTTGGCGGCGGTGGCCGAAAAACAGGGGGACCGTTTTGGCATGATCACTTTTGCCGACCGAGTCGGCCGATTTTTGAGAGCCCGCAATGGCCGGGAACACTACGATGTGGTGCGAGACGCGGTCTACACGTTGGAACCGCGCCCGGTGTCCCCCGATTTTGAACAGCTCATGATCGAACTCCGCCAGCGCTTGACCCGGAGAGCCCTGCTGGTCATGCTGGTCGATCTTTCGGATCCCCTGACCGCGGAACAATTCCTCCAGAGCCTCCCGCTGATCAGCCGCCAGCACCTCATCCTCGTCAATATGGTCCGCCCTGCGGGGGCGTTTCCGCTCTTTGGGGCCACGTCCCCTCCCGCTTCGCTCGGAGAAGTCTACGGGGCGTTGGGCGGCCATTTCCAGTGGAGTGAACTCCGGGCCACCGCCCGCAAATTGAAACACCTCGGGGTGGAGATGGGACTCCCAGACCAAGAGGAACTGACCGCCGAAGTGGTGACCCAGTATCTCACGGTCAAACGGCGTCAACTGCTCTGACCTGCCATGATTCTCGATCTCGACACCTTCCTGCGAAAAGAGCGTCCCTCTTGGGAGGAACTGGCCCGGCTGCTCGATCGCGCCGAAAGCCAGAACAGCGGGCCGGCCACCCTTGAGGAAGCCCGCCGGCTTCATTACCTCTACCAACGGGTGGCGAGCGATCTCGTGAAGTTGCAGACCTTCGCCGGAGAAGTCCCGGCGAGGGAACACGTCGAACAACTGGTGGCGCGAGCCTACTCCCGGGTCCACACCGAAAGAAAATCGTTGGGACGTTTCGCTCCGGGGAAATGGTTCTTCCAGTCCGTCCCCCGCTCGTTCCGGTCCCATGGAAAGGCCTTCGCGCTTTCATTCTGCATCACCCTGCTGGGAGCGTTGTTCGGCGCCGGCATGGTCTCCCTGCGGCCCGAATTGAAGCAGAAACTGATTCCGTCGCAATTCTCCCACATTTACCAAACCCCTTCGGAACGGGTCGCCGCTGAACAGTCCGCACAGTATGATCCGGAGGGTAAAACGGTTTTCGCCGCCATGCTAATGTCCAACAACATCCGGGTCACCATCCTGGCGTTGGCTCTCGGAATCAGCTTCGGGTTGTTCACCGGCATCGTCTTGTTCAACAATGGCATGATTCTGGGCATCGTCTGCCTGGATTACCTCAGCGACGGCCAGGGCACCTTTTTGGGAGCGTGGTTGCTGCCCCACGGCTCCGTCGAAATCCCGGCCATCCTGATCGGCGGTCAGGGAGGCTTCATCATCGCGGGAGTGCTGTTCGGCTGGGGCACCAGTCTCGGCCTCCGGCAACGTCTCGCCCGGGTCCGTTCGCCGCTGCTCAACCTCATCGGGGCCGCCGCCTTGCTGCTGGTCTGGGCGGCTCTGGTGGAGGCTTTTCTTTCTCAATACCACAGTCCCGCCAGCTACCCCTTCAAAATCGCCATCGGGATTGTCCAATTGTCGGCCCTAGTGCTCTGGCTGGGCTGGGGTGGCAGGAAGGAGATTCCCGCAAACTTCTGATCCGCATTTTTCGACTGATGAGCCTTGGTGAGACTGCACGCCTCCACATCCGGACCCCGGAAGGTGTCGTGTTTTCGTTGCCGCTGGCGAGCCCCATCCTGCGAGGTCTTGCCACGTTTGTCGACCTCGCCGCAATGTTGGCGATGACCTACCTCTCCTGGTGGCTGGCCCATCAATTGTCAGTCGTGATCCTGGAAACTTCCAACGCCACCCAGATTTTGCTGCAATTTCTGGTGTGGATTTTCTATCCGATGATCACGGAATGGCTCTGGGATGGACAAACGCTGGGGAAACGGGTGTTCGGTCTCCGGGTCATGGACGAACGGGGCCTGGCCCTCCGCCCGGGCCAGATCATTCTGCGCAATCTGATGAGGACCGTCGATTCGCTGCCTTTGTTCCTCTACCTCGTCGGAGGGGTGGCGGCGGTGGTATCCCGGCGCTGCCAGCGATTGGGCGACCTCGTGGCGGGAACCATCGTGGTCAGGACGGTCCATACCCCCCAGCCTGACGTGGAAGCACTGCTGGGGCAGGAACTCAATCCGTTCCGGTCCTTCCCCCACCTGGAAGCCCGGCTGCGGCAGAATGCCAGTCCTGATGATGCGAGGATCGCTTTGGAGGCGCTGCAACGGCGGGACAAGTTCGAACCGGGGCACCGGTTGCGATTGTTCTCGGCATTGGCCTCCCGGTTTCGGGAAATGGTCGAATTCCCGGCAGATTCGACCGCTGGAATGTCTGACGAGCAGTATGTCCGCAATATCGTGGACACGCTCTTCCGCCATCGAACGATGGCGTGAGGTGACCACGGATATTTCTCTTTCCCGGTCGGCTCAGGCCAGCACTTCGAGAATCGGCTTTCCTTTGGAGGCGACAGTGAACGGACGCTTGCTGGGAGAATAGAGGACCTGGTCCAAGGGCAATCCCAGCGCGTAGGCCACGGTTGCGTTGAAGTCCGGAATCTTGACCGGATTCTCCTCGACGACTTCCCCGCCCGCACTGGTTTTGCCGTGGACATACCCTCCTTTGACGCCACCTCCGGCCATCAGGCAGGAGAAGGCTTTGGGGTAGTGATCCCGGCCTTCGTTCTGGTTGATCTTCGGCGTGCGGCCAAACTCCGTGGCCAACACCACCAGAGTCTGCTCCAGCATGCCGCGGCGTTCCAGATCGGTCAGCAGGGCCGAAATGCCTTGGTCCAGAATTTCCGCTTTCTCCGGCGCGGAAAGGAAGTTGTTGTTGTGGGTATCCCACCCGCCCAGCGTCACTTCGACCGCCCGGACATCCCGCTCGACGAGCCGCCGGGCCAGCAGGCAGCCCTGCCCGAAGGCGGAATCACCGTAACTTGCCCGGGTGTCTTCGTTTTCCTGGGCGAGTTTGAACACCTCCAGGTCGCTGCTGTTCATGATGCGGACCGCATCGTCATACATCGAGGAATAAGCTCGAACCCGCTTCAGGTCGTAGCGTTGCCGGAAAGTTTGATCCAGCTCGGAAGCCAGCGCGAGACGCGACTCAAATTGATCCGCGGTCAGACCGGGCGCCATCTGGCTGTTGCGCAAACCGGATTCCGGATCACCGATGGCGAGTGGCTCGAAGGCACTTTCAAAGAATCCGGCGCCACCAATGACGCGGCTCCCCCCGGCAATGCAGACACTGCCTGGCAGGTTCACGTTGAGGCGACCACGGTATTTCAGCAACCAGGCACCGATCCCGGGATGCCGGATCGTGGAGCGCATCTCATAGCTGGTGTGCATGTAGTAATTGCCTTGGGCGTGGGCCCCGGCGGTGGAAGTCATGGACCGCACCAGAGCGGCCTTGTCCATGTGACCGGCCAAGCGCGGCAGATACTCACTGATCTGAACCCCGTCGGCACTGGTGTTGATGGCGCGGACCGGCCCCTGGTTCTCATGCCCCGGCTTCGGGTCGAAGGTGTCCATGTGGGTCATCCCGCCGGACATGTAGAGGTAAATGACACTCTTGGCGGGGTTGCTCCGATTCGGAATGCCGAGATTCGGTCCCAGGGCGGCTTGTGCGGAACCCGGTAGTCCCTGCAAAAACGCGGGAGCGGCCCCCACCCCGAGAAGTGTCTTGGCAGCAGTGGCGAGAAACTGGCGACGATGAGCGTCTTGTTTGAAGAGTGAAGACATGGTCGGATGGGTGGAGTGGGATGATTTCAGACAACCTTATTGAACAAAGAGAAACTGGGAGCCGTTGAGAACCGCCCAGGCGATGTCCTGATACGCCTGGTCCCCACGGGTCTTGACCTCTTCGAGAAGGCGCGAGGTCTCGGCTGGGGAAGGTTTACGGGCCAGCATGGCGGTGTAAATCGCCTCAATTTTGGCTTCCGGAGTCGGAGCCGCCTGGAGCGTCTTCGCCAAGACCGCCCCGGGGTTGGTCAGAGCGGAAGCGATCGGACCGTTGAGCAATTCCAATGCCTGCGGAACCGTGGCTTCATCGTTGGCGTTTTCAATGACTTCACGATCCGATTGACCGAACGTGCGAAGGAAACTTCCGGGACGGGCAGTGATCTCAGAGGCCCGGGCCAGAGTGCCCAGTTCACCGGGCTTGGCTTCCCCCTTGTTGCCTTTGCCACCCTTGGCGGTTTTTTTGGCTTTTTCGTCCCCCTTGCTTTGCAGCAGCGCCCGGCGCTCTTTCTTGGTCATCCCTTCCGGCAAGGCCTCCTTGGGAGCTTCCAGCTTGGCGGCGGACAGAACCGAGTCGCTCAGGACCGCTTCTGTGAGTCCGAAAACCTTGAGCAATTCCGCTTCATCAGCCCCGCGCTTCAACTCCGTGAATGCGGTCTGCCGCATCGTTTTTTCGATACTCCCCTGGGTCGTCCGCAATTCGCGGGAAATCTCCCTCGCCTTTTCATCATCCCCGGCATCCCGGGCCGCGAGGGCTTCCTTGCGCTTTTGCTCCACCAATTTGGCCTGGGATCCGGTCTGCGCCGCGAGCTGCTCGACCATCTGTTTGTATTCCTCAAACGGACGGCCTTCGAGACTCTCGTACATCTGTTTCTGCTCCTCAATCCGGGCGATGTCGTCTTTCACGGAGGGTTTGTAGCGGTCAGGATCCTCCACCAGCAGCGCCAGGACACTGTCCCAGACCTGCTCCGCCGTGAGACGGCGCAGCACCGGCCCTTGGAAATAATACGGCATCCCCAGCTCAAGTTCGGTGGTCGTGGCGGCCCGCTGATAGGCCTGGGTATTGGCGAGAATGCGGGTAAACCCGCGCATGTCGAACTTCAGTTCCTTCATCAACCCTTCCAGATAAGCCAGCAACTCGGGATTCGCGACCTGGGTTTGCTCGGTCAGTTCATCGAAAGGCTCCACCAGGGCGAGCCCGAACATTCTCTTCCAAAGGCGGTTCACAATGACCTTGGTGAAGGTCGGATTCTCAGCGGAGGCCATCCATTTGGCATAAGCCTCGATCTTGGACTGCCCGGAGGCAAGGTCCGCCGGTTCGCCGAACATCGTTTTGGCGGTCACGGGATCCTCCGGCTTGGCATCGCTGTATTGGTAGTCATGAGGCAGCTTGAGGCCTTTCTCCGTCTCCGACACCGTGGTGTAGCGCAGGGGCTTGTAGAGCTCGTTGAGGACGAGCTTCATGGAATTGTCACCCTCCTTCTTTTTCGGCTTGGCATCCCCTTCCCCGTCCTTTTTCAGTTTCGCCATCTCTTCTTTCATCGCAGTCCGGATGGCGATTTTGTCGTTCCCCAGTTTCGCCTCCAGCTCCTCCCGCAGCGCCGTCATTTTTTGGAATCGCGCTTTCCCGCTGTCCTCTTTGACACTCTGAGTCAGGGCTTTGCGATTCGGTGATTCATAGCGATTCGCGTCCATGCCGTTGCTGAATGCCGCCATCTGGAAGAAATCCATCTGCTTCCACTTGTCGAACGGATGGTTGTGGCACTGGGCGCATTCCAAGCGGGTCCCCAGAAAGATCCGCACCGTGTTGGCCATGTTGTCCAGAGGCATCCCGCGGTCGCGCTGGTAATACCCGATGGCCCCGTTGTCCCAGAGGTTGCCCCGGGCGCTGACCAATTCATAGACCATCTGGTCGTAGGGCTTGTTCTGCCGCAGGGCGTCCTTGATCCAGAGACGGTAGGCGGCTTCATTGGCCTTGCCGTTGTTTCCCAGACTGTCGTTCACCCGCAGCACATCGGCCCAGTAGTTGTAGGAGTGGCTGACACTTCCCTCGGAGGCGAGGAGTTCCTCGATCAAACGCTGCCGTTTCTCCGCATAGGTGCTGCCGAGAAACTCCCGGGCCTCCGCCACCGTGGGGACCCGCCCGATCAGGTCGAGATAGGCCCGTCTGACGAAGGTTTCATCATTGATCGGAGCATTCATGGCCACTCCATGCGCTTCGCAGGATTTGGCCACCAGCTCATCGATCCGCTTGGCCGCGGCCCGGATGCTGTCTTCTGAAAATGTCGCGGTTGAGGCCGCAGGGGCCGGATCCCCTGCCTGCAGGGAACCGCCGGCCAAACCAACCAGCGCGGCGAAAGGAAAGAACCATCGGGGAGATTTCATGGAATCGGAAAGGAGGGTAACGCGGTCATACGTAATAACATTTCCCCAGGGCAAAGGTTTCGCGAAAAATTTCCGATCCAGAAAAAAAGGCGGGACGTGAATGCGGCAGCCTAGTGCCACAGAAGCCCTTGCCGCAGAGCCGCCGGTCATGGTTTGATGAGCAGTGAACCACCCCCGTCAGTCATGAACCTCCGATTGCTCCTCCTTTGTTCCTTGGCCCTCACCCAAGCGGTCCTCTCCTCCCCGGCGAGGGTCGGAGCCCCCATCCCGGAGGACTGGACGGTGTGGAGCCCCCGCGATGAGGCCCGGCCCACGGCAGCGTATGATCCCGCCGGGGGCCGTGACGGCAGGGCCGGATGGAGTCTCCAAACCGGTCCCGGAGAGCAGTGGATCGGCTGCTGGGAACATGAGATCCCGGTGGAAGGCGGCAAATTCTACCAATTCACCGCCTGGCGCCGTTTCGAGAACGTTCCCACGCCCCGGCGCAGCGTGGTGGCCCGCATTCTCTGGCAGGACGAAAAAGGCCAACCCGTCCATTGGGAGACTCCCGCACCCGCCGGCTATGCCAAAGGCACCATCCCCCGCGCCGAACCGGAATACCCGGTCGATCTGGGCTCCGCCGCCGGAGAATGGGGTCGCTTTGAGGAAACCCTGCCCGCCCCGGCGGGAGCCCGCAAAGCCAAAGTCGAGCTCTATCTCCAGTGGGCCGGGAATGCCAAGGTCGTCTGGAGCGACATCAGTCTGGTCGCTGTTCCCGCGCCGACCCCGCGCAAGGTGAAGCTGGCGACGATCCATTTCCAACCCCGCGAAGGAAGCGATCCGAAGGAAAAACCCCGCCTCTTCGCCCCCCTCATCGAGGAAGCCGCCCGACTGGGAGCCGATCTCGTGGTCCTGCCGGAAACGTTGACCTATTTCGGCACCGGCAAACCCATGGCCGCTAGCGCCGAGCCCATCCCCGGGCCCTCGACCGACTATTTCGGCGGTCTCGCCAAAAAGCTCGGCCTGTATCTGGTGGCCGGACTGGTGGAACGGGACGGAGCCACCCTCTACAACACCGCCGCCCTGATCGGCCCGGATGGAGGCCTGGTGGGAAAATACCGCAAGGTCAGCCTGCCCCGCAGTGAAATCACCGAGGGCATCACTCCCGGTCATGACTACCCCGTTTTTGACACCCGCTTTGGCAAGGTCGGCATGATGATTTGCTATGATGGCTTTTTCCCTGAAGTGGCCCGGGAGTTGACCAAAAATGGAGCCGAAGTCATCGCCTGGCCGGTCTGGGGCTGCAATCCCCTGCTCGCCCGGGCCCGGGCCTGTGAGAACCACGTCTACCTCGTCAGCAGCACCTACACGGACTGGCAAAAGACCGATTGGATGATCTCCGGCATTTTCGACCACTACGGTGAGGTGCTGGCCAAAGCGAGCGACTTCGGCACTGTGGCCATTGCGGAGGTCGATCTCAGCGAACGATCCCACTGGAACAGTCTCGGCGATTTCCGGGCCCAGATCGAACGCCACCGCCCGGTGGTGAAGGGGGAATGAGGGGGAAAGAAGCTTGATGCCACGGCGCCTCCGGCGGCCTTTAGGATCAGCGGGTCGAAGCCGAACGTGCCGATGGGTCAATCATTTGGTTCTGGAGCGGAGGAGGAGGAGGAAAGCGTCCATTGAAGACTCCGGCCGCATCCCTTGCGTCTGACAAGCCCCATCTCCTGTTCCAGTCTGCGGGTCCATTCCGGGCACGGACGCTCATAGGGCAGCTTGAGATTGTCTCGCAGTTCCTGCCAGGTCGCGCCACGGGGATGGCTTTGGAGATGCCTCTGGATGTAGGTTTTAAATTCGATGTAGGTCATGATTCCTCGCGGGGTGCCTTACGCTGCATGAAAGTCGGAGCCTGGTCGCTGCGGCGATGAGTGGGTCGGTTCATTCTTCGAGAGGACCAGGCCAAAAGATCGGCTATTTGAAAAGCTGCTGCGCGAAATAATAGAGCGCCTGCTTCCACTCCGGTGCATCGTGGGCGTGATCGGTGACATGCCAGACGTGGGGCACGCCGTTTGCCTTCAGGTAGGCGTGCACGTCCTGACTGATGTGGATCAGTCCGTCGCGCTTGCCGCAGGAAAGCCACAGGAGCTTGAGGTGCGCGGCCGTTGCCGGGTCGGGCAGAAGTTCCTTGGATGTGCGGGTGTTTGGCGCGGAGGAAAAGCCGCCCACCCAGGCAAACAGGTCGAGATGGCCGAGGCCGAAATTCAGCGACTGTCCGCCACCCATCGAGAGCCCGGCGAGTGCGCGGTGTTCGCGATCAGTGAAGGTGCCGTAGCGGGACTCGATGGTCGGAATCACATCATCGAGCAAGTCCCGTTCGAACCGGGCAAAAGCCGGGCTATGCTTGAACAGGTCGCCCACGGCCCGATCCTCCTTCTGGGCTCGGCCATTGGGCATCACGATGATCATCGGCGCGGCCTTGCCGTCGGCAATCAGATTGTCGAGCAGCACCTCCGGCTGCGCGAAGCGCGGCCACTCCGTCTCATCGCCGCCGATCCCGTGCAACAAGTAGAGCACCGGATACTGCCGCTCCGGGGTGTATCCGGGTGGCGTGTAAACAGTCATCTTCCGCCGCGTGCCGACGGTCCGAGAGTCGTATTCGATCAAGGCCAGGTGCCCGTGCGCGATGCCGTCTCGCGGAACATCCCAACCAACCGGCGGCTGGGGGAACGCGGGGGTGTCGTCTGCGTTCAACACAATCTTGCCCCAAGAGGCGCGCGGTTCGGTCGATTTCCCCGGATTCCCTTGCGGCGGAGCAGTCGGCTCTTGCGCGGTGACGGTGCTCGCGGCGGCGAGCAGGACACTCAGGAGGGACGTTCTCACGGCGCTCATCTGCCAGCCCGTTTCTGGCACGCCCCCCGGCCTCCTCCAGACACCCAAATTCAGTGATCGATGCCGGAAACGCCCGGTCGGCGGCCGCAGTCGCTCGCACCGGGCCCGCACCTTTCGACGGTCCGGCGGGACAAAGGTTCGCTCTGGCGCAGGGTTCGGCGAGGGATTCATGAGAGGGCGTGAAAAAAGGATATCCAACCACCTCCAAACCAACCCAGCAAACCAAGACACCACAGAGTCCATCGTAGGGGCTGGGAAAAGCGTCGGAATGGCAACGGGACAATCTGGAAGAAGCTCCCTGCTCCGAGAAATACCGCGCTGTAGGGCAGGATCGAGAAGGAGAACTGCAGGCAGCAGGGCTGGAAATGCCGGGCAATCGCGCCCGTGAACGGACCCGAAACAGCGCCAATCGTGGCCGCGGCCACCCAATTCTCGCGACGATCAGCGTCAGACCCCGCGTGGAGAGCAAAAAACGTCAGCCCGGCAAACACCAGATAAATAGCCACGAAGCTATACAGATGAAAGCGACTGAAATGTGAACAGAGATGCCGCATCGTGGCCAAAGGCTCAGGAATCACGCCCCTGCTCCGAGGCAGCGGTTCTCCCCCGGTGCGCAGTGGAAGTTGCCAGAATTTTACCATTGGGAAAGATTCACGGCACTGATTTTTTGGATCCACCGGGGCCAGGCTAGTCGAGCGGCGCAAACACCCCCGCGGCGGCGCGCACAGAGATTTTCTGATTCGTGGCGTAGGCCGCGGCGGCCGCGGCGCGAAGGTCGGCAGACCCGCCTCCCGACCTCCACTTCTCGATGGCGGCATGCAACAGGAACGAGCCGGGATACATCAATTGCTGCGTCATCAACACGGGGCGACATCCCAGAGCACGCAACCGGCTGCCGAAATACGTTTCACTGAGGCAGCAAAGCACCACCACCTCGGTATCATTCCCTTCGACCTTCGGTGGGACCGGCACATCGAAATCCATCAGTCCATTGTGACCAAGGTAGGCCACCAGGTCGAAAGAGTTGGAAGACGCCGCCGCCTCAAAATCCAGCAGGCACTGACGAATCTGGGAGCCCCGGTAGGCCTCCACCACGAGATCGATATCCCCCTCGGTGTGCCGGAGTGTGACGCGTCGCAAAATCGTCGTCGAAACGTCCTTCTCGGTAGCAATCACCTTCCAGCGCTTGCTGTGGCGAAAATAGGCTCCAAAGCCCTCCGTGCATCCCCAGTAGAGATTCGCGTCAGGATCGTCTCCATTTCCGATCTTCTCTCCCACCGGCGCAATGCCCTGCGTCTTGTTATCGCACAAAGCCACAAAGACACGCACCGTCTTCGGCGCGCCATACGATGCGACGGTCATGGCGAAAACCAGCAAGGTGAGCAGCATTTTCATCGGACGGTGTCTGGCGGTGGGTCAGGCATTGGGATCGACCTCCCGTGCTGCCTAATCATTCTTGAAAAGCAGCGGGTGTTTCGAGAAGCCTTCGACGACCCATCCATCCTTCCTGGCTAGGATCACGTGTCCGAATGGTCCGGAGATCCTGGCATTCTCTCGGTAACGGTCGACAAGCGCAAGAGAACCATCGGCAAAAGAAAAAAAAGTGTCCGTGACTGGCCATTGTCCCGGTTGGGTTTCCCGTGAGAAAACGGGACGAAATAAACCGTTCTCCGATTCGAAGAGGATAGTCTTCACAGCCCAAGCTCCACCGTGAGCCGTCCCCGAATGAACAAGGTCATAAATCGCTCTGCCCTCAAAATAGCCGACCAACTTCCAGCTCGCCTTGATCGAGGAGGCCTTGGCGGCCAAATTCCTGGTGTGGGGAGCCTCTGCCAAAAATGTCGTCTCAAAATACTCTCTCGGCTTCGAAAGGCCAAACGCGACAACACGCTCATCGCCCGTCCCATGGCTCGTAGCCAAATACCCGTCGCCTATTCCATCCGCCATGGCGGCAGGGAGGAGGGCAAAAAGAATCAACAAGGTCCGCATCATACGGGTAGAAGGATTTCGGTGGCCTGATAGCGGCTATTCTGGCGAATCTCTTCATTTTCTTGACCGAACGTAAAAAGCCAAACGTTGGAGAAGCCGTTCGTTGCGCGGTTGTTTTCTGCCTGTCGGGGTGTCGACGGCACGTATTCAGGAAGCACCTTATTCATCCGATTTCACAGAGAGGATTGATTCGTTCGGAATCCAAAACACGGATTGACGAAGTTCGGGGTCATCCTGATTCAACTTGTAGCGACTGTCGAGAAAAATACCCTCCATTCGGGCCGAGATCATTTTCCCATTTAGCGAAACGACTGAATGATTTAGCCGGGTACTGGTCGGATCAATCGGGGCGCCAGCCGCTCCCAACAGATCTCTTCGAAAGAACACCGTGACTTCTTTGCCCTCCCATTGCTGGAGTGCGGCAACGTTGGTTGGCCTTTTGTCTGCACAACCCGTTAGGAAGACAAGGATGCATAGAGTGAAAAACATGGAAGTGGCACCCGCAGATCATCATCGGGAACAGCAACGCACTCAGCCCGAAGATCATCGCCGTAACGACTGTATAGCCTAGAAACGCTTGGTGAATCCAGCGAAGACACCGAGATCATCGGCAGCGTCATTCACCCCAACTTGTGCACCGCTGT
>JADZAX010000462.1 GCA_020852405.1 Verrucomicrobiales bacterium | reverse complement strand
TGAGCATTGGCTTTAGCAGCGGCAGGATTGCAAATTTCCGGACTCACCAAGCCAAAGAGGAGATGGCACGCACCTCGAGGCTGTTCCAAAGCGTCCTGAGTCGATCAGTTGAGCTCCACCGTGACGACCTGGGCGGCTCGGTCTCCCGAAGACTCCAACCCAAGTCGGGAAAGATAAAAATACTTCATCGCTTTGCGGACTTTGAACGAAATCCGGCCTCTTTCCATTCCATAGTCCATTTCAACCGCCAGTTTGGCGGCCCTGGTCAAGCCTTTCGCCGGCCTCAGGACGAAATCCTCCCAACTATCCCAATCGGCATCAGCCATGGGAGGCGATATTTCATCCTCCGGCCAGTCTGCGTGCAGGATCCGGGTCAAAGCGAAATTCCGGTATTGAGCTCCTTCTTCACACCAGGCTCGGAGGTGCCAACGAATGCCATCATGAATGAAGGCATGAGGCAACACCAGTCTCCATCTTTCCCCTCCGGCATCCAGCGAATAGTGTCGCATGCGCAATCGGAAGCCCCCAACCACGGCTCTAAAAGCCCGTCGGGCGACCTCATCACGGAGAGGACGCGCGGGCAGTGCCAAATGATCCCAGGAACAACTGGCGGAAGGCGTCTGCACGGAAGTGGAACCAACCGACAGCAACGGAAGAGAAGCAAAGCTCTCCTCTGTCAGGAACATCGCCACAGCCTCCTCAAGCCGGGGATGATGCAGTTGGCTTGTCATTGTGGACAAGGATTCATAGCGCTTTCGGTTCAAATTGTAATGGAAGGCACTGGGGTTCAGTGACTGGAATCGTTGAAAATCGGCGGATGCCTGGGCTCGCGAAATGCCGAAAGTGGTCATGATGTCCTGGCGGTTCACCCACCCACGCCAGTAGGCCATTCGTTCGATAAATCTCAAGCGCTCCTGCGCCGCCCACAAAGCTTCATTGGTTGAATTGGCCATAAATTGTCAATTGGTCGGTTCGAAGAGAACAGTTTCCTTGTCGGTCATTTTACCTCACTCGCTTATCCTTGAATAAGGAATTTATTTAGCATTTAGCAACCCTCGGCACCGAAGATTCCTTCCGAGAATGGACCGGATCCCTGAGAGAGCCTCCGTGAATTCAGGTGATGACACCGGGTTCACCGGATCAAGCAAGGAATGTGCCTACTTCCAGAAATGGGATTTCGATCTGTCTGAAAGTAGTTTATGATTTGGATTTCATTGCCCAAAGATGCACCTCACCAGAACCAGTTTCTCCAAGATGGAAACCGCCCCTGGTAGTGCGATTGCCGAAACCTTGACGTCACGACTTCGGGCAGTTTCCAATCTGGCGGACGGGGCCGCCTTTCTTCAAGGACTTTTGGGCTGGCTACTGGAGACCTTGCAGGCCCACCAAGTGGCCATCCACACCTGGGAGGGAGGTTCTCCGGAGGAAAAATCGGCGGTGTTGTCACCAGCCGCACCGCCAGGGATTTCCCTCAAAATTGCGGAGATTCTCACTGCATTGGATTTGAATCAGAAATGGATTCGGATTCTCGCCCCCTCCGTGGGGGAACTCTGCACCCAGGTTTTCGCGGGAACTGACAACAGGCCTTGGATCCTGAGCGTGGCCTTGCCTGTCACGGAGACTTCCCGCGAGGAGGGAACACTTGTGCTGGTGATGCAAATGGCGATAGATCAGGTGTCCATGCGCTCCACGACCCAGGAGTCCGCCCGACTCCGGGCCGCTTTCCACCAAGCCACTGCCCTGACGGAAGTATTTGCCCAATCTGCCGTGGCCCCGGATCGGGCACGGGCTTTCGGGGCGATGGCTTCCGAATTCCAGAACCTGCTCGGGGGAGCACGGGTTGCCCTCGGATGGGGCGACGCCGGCTCGTGCCGACCGGAGGCAATTTCAGGAATGCAGCGTTTTGATGTCCGGGGCGAGGCGACCTCGCAACTCCAGGCGCTGATGCGCGAAGCCACCACCACGGAGACTCCGGTGGTATGGCCTCTGGATGTCCATGCTCCAGAAGTGGCCCTCCCGGCGGGTGATGCTCAGCCATTGCTGGAGAGCTTCAAGGCTGGTCAGGTCATTGCCTACCCACTGAAGCTGGACGAAGGTCGCATCGTCGGGGCCATCGTGGCCTTGTGGCCCCGCCCCGGCATGGTGTCGGCGAGGCTTTGGGAAATGCTGGAGATCACCGCCCCCCTGTTGGCGGCCCAAATCCGACTCCTGGATGAGGCCAAGCCGCGTGGATTCCGCGGAGCAGTGCGCAGTCAGTGGGCGCAAGCATCATCACACCGCAAACTTGCGCTGGCGATTGGCTCCGCGTTGATGCTGGCGGCCCTGTTTGTGCCGGTTCCACACCGCGTCACCGCGGAATTCAAACTGCAGGCTCAAGCCATCCGCCAGGTGGCGGCTCCATTTGAATCCCGTCTGGACAGCGCCGTTGCCGAAGCGGGGGATGTGGTGGCGGTGGGAGATCTTCTGGCCACTCTGGATGGCAAAGAAATGTCCTGGCGCCTTGCCGAGGCCGAGGCCAAAAGGGCGGCAGCCTTGAAAAAGCGCGACCAAGCGATGGCAACGCGGGACGTGGCCGCCGCCCAACAGGTTCAACTGGAGGCGGAGGGCCTCGCGCTGGAGGTGGCCCTTCTGGCGGATCGCCAAAAAAACCTGGAAATCCGCGCACCCATCCAGGGAGTCATTCTGGCGGGAAATCTCCGCAGCTCCGAGGGAGTCCCCGTGGCCTTGGGACAAAAATTGTTCGACATCGCCCCTATCGAGGTGCTCCGCGCCGAAATTGCGATCCCGGACACCGACATCTCCCGAGTCTCCCGTGGGGCGAAAGTGCGCCTCCGAATGGAGTCGAATTCCTCCGCAACCTACGAAACCACCATTGGGGAAATCCATCCCGTGTCCGAGATCATGCAGAACGAGAATGTCTTCGTCTGCACGGCGCTGGTGCCCAATGTTTCGGGAGATCTGCGTCCCGGAATGCGGGGGCGGGCCCGCATCGAGGGCCCCAGTCGGCCTTTGGGCTGGGTTCTGTTCCACCGGGTCTGGGAATTCCTCCGTCTTTACCTGTGGTGAAGCCCTCCCACACAACTGCCGCCGACCACGCGGTGCTGGATTGGTCCCGCGCCCACCCGCGGCTCCGCCCTGAGGTGCGGTTCACCTGCCAGCGGCTGCGCACCGAGGCCATCTATGTGGCCGAAGATCTCATCTCCCGCCAGTACGTTCAGATGGGGTTGCCGGAGTACCGTTTCATCCGCTGCCTGGATGGAACCCGGACGCCGTCGGAGGCGCTCGCCCACAGCGCCCGCATCCATGGCATCACGGCCCTCACCTCCCAAGACGCCTCGGGACTACTAAAGTGGCTCCTCGACCATCAGTTTCTTGAGCTTACCTCCACTGGGCAAGGCATCCGACGGGATCAGCACGGGACAAACCATCAGGTTCCCCTCTCCTGGCTTTCCCGGATTGTCTTTCCCAAAATCCCACTCGGCAATCCCCAGGAATTTTTGATCCGTCTCTCCCCCTGGTTGGGATGGACTCTCAGTGCTCCGGCATTCCTCGGCTGGCTGGCACTGCTACTCAGTGCGGGTTGGACTCTCACCGGCCACTGGCAGGTCTTTGCCGGAGCCGCCGCGCAGGCGGTGCTGCCCGCGAACTGGTTTTTTCTTTTCGTGGTCTACATCGGTCTCAAGGTCATCCACGAGATCTGGCATGGTCTCGCCACCGTCCGGCACGGGGGCAACGTCCCGGAATGGGGGGTCCAGTTGTTCGCTTTAGTCACCCCGCTGAGCTATGTGGACGCGAGTTCCTCCTGGAGTTTTCCTTCCAAACGGGCGCGCATGCAGGTGGCTTTCGCCGGCATTTACATCGAACTGGCGCTCGCCGCGGCCTCCGTTTTTGTCTGGGCCCACTCCACTTCCGCCTTTTTTGGCACCCTGGCGTGGAACACCATTTTCGCCGCTTCCACCATCACCTTGCTGTTCAATGCCAATCCTCTGATGCGCTTCGACGGCTATTTCCTGGTCTCGGAAATCGCCGGTGTTCCCAATCTGGCCACCCGTGGACGCCAAGCCGCACATTGGTTCTGCCGCCGCCTTTTTCTGGGAGATTCCCGTCCCTTCCCTGATCAGGCAGGTCTCCGACCGATCTTTGTGACAATCTATGGGATGATGGCCCTGGTCTGGCAGCTCATCGTCATGACCGGCATTCTGGCTCTGGTAGCCGGGCTCTTCAGGGGCATCGGACTGGTCCTCGCGGCCCTCATGCTCGGAGGAATCCTCATTGGCCTGCTCAAAGGTCTGGCCAATCTGTTCCGTCGCGGAGGAATCAGACCCGGGCGGGCTTTGCCCCGGTTGGTCCTGACCCTGATCCTTCTCGGTTCGGCTCTGACACTGGTGAAAGTGCATCCAGGAGCCAAAGCGGTGGCCGTGGCCAGCCATCCCGACAAGGCAATCGTGCGGGTGGAAAGTCCCGGTCTTGTCCGCGAGGTCAACTGTGCCGAGGGAGATCTGGTCTTCGCAGGCCAGATTCTGCTGCGCCTGGAAAACCAGGAACTGGAGACCCAGTTGGAAAGACTCCGTCTCGACGTGAGAATGTCCGGCCAAAGGGTCCGGCTTTACCTCAGGGAAAAACAACTCGCCGCCCAGCAGGCTGAAAAAAAGCTTTTTGACGGTCTCGTGGAAAAGGAACGGATCCTTTCCAAACAAGTCGCCGCATTGGAGGTGCGGGCCCCCCGGGAGGGCATCATCCATGGTGACGCCCTCGCTGACTTCCCGGGCCGCTTTCTCCACGCCGGTGACCGGGTATTGATGGTGATCCCCCCCGGACCTCCAGAATTCCTCATCTCCGCCTCACAGGAAGCCGCGGAGACCCTTCTGCGCTTTCCTGACTCTGAAGTTACCGTCCGGTTGCGCGGACGCCCCGGCGAATGGCATGCTCAACTCCACCGGGTCGAGACACGCGCCACCACGGCCCTCCCGCATCCTGCGCTCGCCTCCACCGCGGGAGGCCCTCTTATTGTCCGTCGCAGTGGAGGAATTGACAGCGAACGTGAGCGTGGTCTCGCGGTCGAGACAACCGCACGATCGGAGCTGGCCCATTTCACGGGAGCTGATCGACGGGAAGCACAAAACCAATCACCGGACGAACTGGTGGATCCGCGTTTCTATGCCCGGGCCAAGCTGTCGGACGCAGGAGACTCTCCTTTGGAAGGGGAGTGGGGTTACGCCCGCTTTTCCTCTGCTGTGGGGGAGCGTCTCGGTCCCCATTTGTGGAGGAGTCTTCAGGATTGGATCAAAAACAAAATCCAGAAGAACACCAAGCCCGCCTGACAGCCACCCATGATCACCCCTGCAAGCATCCTCCGTCTCTCTTTGTTGTTGGCCTGGGCTGTTCCGGAAGCGGCAGTCAAAGCTCAAGACGTGGCGTCCGAGGTGCTGACTTTTCTGGAACCTTATCGGAGTATCGAAATTTCGGCCATCGAAAGCGGAACCATCCAATCCATTCTCGTCGAAGAAGGGGCGGAAGTGGTGGCCCAGGCCGAACTCATCCGTCTCGATACGCGGGTGCTGGAAGCCCGCCTCGCGGTCATCAAAACCCAGGCGGATGGCAAGGGAAGACTTGAAGCGGCCGAGGCGGAACGTTCACTCAACGCGGACCGGTTGGCCAAAATCAACCAACTGGAGCAGCGGGGCACCGCCAACAACGCAGAAAAGGAACGATCGGTCACCACCCTAAAAATCAGTGAGGGAAACCTGCTCGCCGCGAAGGAAGACATCCAAATCTTCGGACTTCAGGCAGCCGAAATTGAGGCCGAAATCGAGCGGCGCATTCTCAGGAGTCCTATCAAGGGCACGGTCGTCGAAATCACCAAGGACGTGGCCGAGCCGGTGGGATACACCAATGCCTCTCTGGATTCCTACCTGGTCCGGGTGGTGGAGTTGGACCGCCTCAAAGCCCTGGTCCATGCGCCCTTCGAACAGGTGCGCCCGCTAAAGGTGGGCGACCGGCTCCGGGCGCGACTGCAGGACGGCCTGAACACCGAAGCGGTGGGCGTCGTGGAGCTCATTTCTCCCATCGTCGATCCCGCCACGGGAACCAAGGAAGTCCGTCTGGTCTTCGACAACGCGGACCGTCATCTGGTCAGCGGGGTCAATGCCCTGATCCTCTTCGGACCGCCGCCGGCCGGATCAGGCCAGTGACTCCCGCATCCGGTCCATCCAGCGGTCGTTTTCAGCCATGGCGAGCCGCATTTCATAACGTGCCAGTTCGACCGTTTTTTGTGCCGCGACAAAGATGCCCACGGTCTTGCTTGGAAGTTCCCCGTTCCGATCCGGATCCCATTTGGCCAAGCTCCGACGGGGGGCCTCACCAGCTTCCTCCATCAGACGGTCATCTCCACTGAGAAAAAACTGGGTGCTTCCCGGCTGTCCCTGCCTGGCCCCACGTCCCACCAACTGCCGGTCGATCCGGATGGAATCATTGCGTTCCAACCCGAGCACATGGAGTCCTCCCGCTTGGCGGCTTTGGTGATCCAGAGAAATATGGGTGCCACGTCCCGCCATGTTCGTGGCGATGACCACCGCTCCCGCGTCCCCTGCCCCGGCCACGATGGCGCTTTCCTCCTGATCCTGTTTGGCAGTCAAGAGCCGGTGAGGGATGCCCCGGGTCTTGAGTAGATCCGCGAAGGATTCACTCGCCCGGATCGTGCGCGTCCCAACCAACACCGGTTGCCCAGCCTGGTGACGCCTCAGGAGATCTTCAACCGCCGCGTGGTCCCTCGCTTCAGCGGTTTTGAAAACACGGTCCGGCAGGGTGTCCCGGAGGCAGGGTTGGTTGGGCGGCACCGACAGGACCGGCAATTTGAAAAAATGCCAAAACTCTCCTGCCGCCTCGCTCGCCGTCCCGGTAAGTCCGCACAGGAACCGGTAGCGCCGGAAATGGCGCTGGCGGGTGATGCTGGCGGCCGTTTCCGATTCAGGTTGGATTGCCAAACCTTCCTTGGCTTCCACGGCCTGATGAAGGCCATCGCGCCATTTTCTCTCCTCGTGGGGACGACCGGTGAACTCATCCACGATCACCACCATACCTTCTTTGACCACATAGTGAGCGTCCCGGTGAAAAAGCCACTCCGCCCGCAGGGCGTTGGCGATGTAGTCGCTCCAGGGACGCCGGAGGGTTTTCCATGGAACCGCAGGGGAGGAGTGGGTCCGTGCCAGCCCCTCCTCTGTCAGCCGGAGACTGCGTCCTTTGGGATCCAACAAATAGTCACGCTCGGGCCTCAGGTCCCTCACCATCCGCAATGCGGCAAGAACCGGCCCTTCGCCAGAGCCCCCCCCTTCACTGGCCTCACTGAGCAGCAAAGGAGAAGCCGCCTCATCGATCAACACGCTGTCTATTTCATCGATGATCGCAAAAGCCAGGCCGCGCTGCAGGAGGCCGGAATTCCCCGACAGTCCTCCTTGCAGACAATGCCGGAGCCTGTCCACCCGGCGGGCTTCGGGTCGTCGCAGCAAGACGAGCTGATCACGCAGGTAATCGAAACCGAACTCGTAGGCCACCCCATAGGTGATATCAGCCCGGTAGGCGCGAACCTTCTCCGCAACATCATGTTTCTCCGGAAGACATCCCACACTGAGTCCCAGATAGTCGAAAAATGGGGTGGCGAACTCAAAGTCCCGCCGGGCGAGATAAGCGTTCGCAGTGGCCACATGAGCACCTTGCCCACCAAGGGCGAGGAACGCTGCCGCGACCGCCG
>JADZAX010000461.1 GCA_020852405.1 Verrucomicrobiales bacterium | reverse complement strand
CTTGGGCCAACAGTGACCGCTCCACCGGCGCTCCGGCAAAATGGCTGTCGGCCTCCAAGTCGATCACCTCATCTTCCACACCGTCTGGATCGGCGGAGCCATGCTCGATTTTGAGTTTTTCGGACCGCACCATCGGTAATTTGAGGACGATCGATAAGTCATTGGTCAAATGGTCCCCCCCAACACCGACGCATCCCGATGCGATGATGGCTCCATCCAGATACATGGCATATTCGGTGGTGCCGGCACCGATGTCGATCAGGACGGCTCCCTGCTGGCGGGTATCCCGATTGAGCAGAACCTGCGCGGCAGCGATGGGGCTGAAGACGATGTCCTCCACTTCGAGGCGGCATTCCCGGACGCAACGGATGCTGTTCTGGACCCGGTTTTTTTGCCCGTGGATGATGTGGTAGTCCGCTTCCAGTTTCTGGCCCAGCATTCCCACGGGATTGACGACTTTTTCCTGACCATCCACGTAGTAGTGCTGGAGGATGCTGTGAATGATACCATGATCCGGAGGAAGGGTCACGTTGCGGGCCATTTCTTTGACCTCGCCCAGGTCTTCCTCGGTAATTTCCGACTGGTCATCCCCAATGCGGGCTCGGCCACGGCTTTGCATGGAAGTGATGTGGGCTCCGGTGATGGCGAGGTAGACGCTTTCCACTTCGACGGCGCTTTTTTCTTCGGCCTTGGCGAGAGCCTCTCTAATACAAACGCTGACCTGCTCGGCATCCGTGATTTCCCCCTTGCGGACCCCGCTGGAGGGGTGTGTGCCCTGCCCCAGAATTTTGATGGCGCCATCTCCCCGGACTTCGCCAACGGCCAGACAAACTTTGTAAGTGCCTATTTCCAGGCCGACAAATATCTTGGACTTCGCCATGGATTTAAAGAAAGGGAATACAAAAAGGAAAGCCGACTCAATCCCGGTTCAGGATCGACGAAAGCTTGGGGGATGCAACTGGCAGAGAATCAGGTGCTGCTAGCGGCAAAACGGGGGTGGCACGCAAAGCGGCCCGGGGTTGTTCCTCGGCCTGAAAATAAGTCACCGGGATATTGCGGCTTGCAAGCAGATTTACAGTGGCCAGTTTCTTGCCTACATTCCGAGCCACTTCCATGATCAGCTTGAGATCTTTTAAGGCCCGATCCAGATCTTTCAACCCATAGGTCACTTCCATATTGTTGGCATAACGGCAGGACAAGGAAAAGGGCGTTTTCAGGCGGACGGATTGTGGGAGCATGTCCGCCATCGCTGGAAAGGCCTCCTCATTCTGTTTCAACAATAGGAGGGCCACTTTGATCCCGTCCCCTGGAATCTGGATACCATCGGCAGGGGGCGGGATTTGGAACACTTCAATGACCGGAAGCGCCCGGTGCAACTGGCTTGAACGGGAGCATTGCATCAGCAAGCCCTCACCGGTCAACAAATACCCTCCTTCGGCGTAGGGACGAATGCCATGAGGTGGACAGGAAAGCCAAGCCAACGGCTGGTTTTCAAGAATGGAGAACTTCAGGGTCCCCGGCAACTCTCTTTCAACCTTGGCGGAGCGGACCGAAGGCACCGCCTCGAGCCTGCGGCAGACCGCCTCAAGATCGATGCTCATGAGGGGACTTCCCATGGCCACCCCGGTGATTTCCGAAACTTCGGACTCGGAAATATCACCATCGCTTTCCACCATAAACCGTTGCACCCGGAACTCGGTGTCTTCGATAAAGACCTGCCGGTAAATCCAGCGCAAAGAGGCACCCAAGGTCGCCACGATGACCACAGCCAAGCAAATACGCATCAACCACAGCAGAGAAGCACGGCTGCGCTGGCGGTTCAGACGACGGGTCCGGACATCCAAATCAAAATCGTGCAAAGCCCGGTCACGATCTGTCCGGGCCTTGAAGCGGTTGCCTCGACGGCGCATTCCCCTACTTACTAAATATTCAGGGAAAGTTCAATAATTTTTACGCAAAGGTCTGAAAAATCCAAACCAACTGCACGGGCCGCCTTGGGGAGGAGACTGCTGGCCGTCATTCCAGGAATCGTGTTCACCTCCAACACCCAAGGACGCAGATCCCCGTCGAGAAGCACGTCGACCCGGGAATAGACTTCAACACCCAGTGCCTGATGAGCAGCCAATGCCTGGCGCTGAACCTCGGCAGCGACTTCCACCGGCAGGTCGGCCGGACAAAAATAATCGGTGCCCCCCTGGTTCGAAAGCCAGGGGTATTTGTTGCTCATGTCGTAAAAGCCGGAGCGAGGCTGAATGTGAATGACCGGCAAGGCCTGGTCGCCCACGATGCCCACGGTCAGCTCCTTGCCGGAGACAAAGACCTCCGCGAGGGCATCCTTGCCAAAGCGCTTCAGATCGATCAAAGCGGGCAACCATTCGGATGCCTCGCGGACAATGTGAACCCCCACGCTGGAGCCTTCCCGGGGCGGTTTGATGACACAAGGAACACGCCAAGGATCGATCCGGGAAAGATCTCCTGAAAGATCCATCACCTCCCATTCCGGGGACGAGACTCCAGCTTCCGCAAAGCGCTTCTTGCTGTCGATTTTGTCAAAGGCAAGGCGGCTGCTGGCCCGACGGGCTCCGGTGTAGGGAAGGCCCCGACTCTCCAGTTCTTCCTGCAGGCCGCCATCCTCCCCATACGTGCCATGGATGGCGTTGAAGGCGACATCGGTCCCCTCTGGGACCAGGAAATGCCTGTCCCGCACGTCCACAAACGTCACGCTCCCAACCCGTCCAGTAAGAGCTTCGACCACGGCGCGGGAGGACGCGAGAGACACTTCCCGTTCGGAACCGGGACCTCCCCCCAGCACGGCGACTTGCAAAGATTCAATGGCTTTCATCAGGTAGTATTTTTGTCAGATGGGCGTGCTTTGGCCAATAATTTGGACCTCGGTCTCCAGTTCCACACCTCGTTCGGTCAAGGCTTTCTGCTTGATCAGATCAATGAGGGCAAGAACCTCGGCAGCGGTAGCCCCCCCATCGTTGACGATAAAATTGCCATGCACATCGGAAACCCGGGCATTGCCGAGGCCGGTGTTCTTCAATCCCAACTGATCCACCAGCGCGCCTGCCGGACAGGGACCGGGATTTTTGAAAATACAGCCCGCACTGGCGGCGATCGGTTGGCTGTGACGGCGCTTCTGTTTGCTGGCCTCCATGCGAGCGGCGATCTCCCCGGCGTCTTGGGGATGTCCGAAAAACACCGCCGAAACCACGATGTTTTTTTCAAATTCCGGCACACTCCGGTAGCAGGTCGTGATTTCACCGACTGGCCGGTCAAGCACCTCCCCTTCCGGAGTGATGACCTGGACTGACTCCACCTGGCTCATCGTATCAGCCCCCATGGCACCGGCATTCATGCGCAGAGATCCTCCGACGTTCCCCGGGATGCCTTCCATCCATTCGAAGCCGCCCAAACCCGCCGATTGAGCCGCCGCCGCAAGAGCTTTGAATTTCACACCCGCACCGGCTTCGATGCGCGTTCCCGTCACGACGAGCTTGGAGAACTCCCCATGCACGGGTTGGATGACAAGGCCAGGAATTCCCCCATCGAGAACCAGAAGATTCGATCCCCGCCCGATCACACGCAAAGGAAGCCCCTGTTCCTTGGCATAGAGGACGATCCTGGCCAAGCCGTCGACCGTTTGCGGTTCCACCCAATATTGGGCAGGCCCGCCGATCCGCATCGTTGTCTGACGATTCATGGGCTCATAAAGCTTGACCACCCCATCCCCCTCCGCCAGTCGGGACCGGATGTTTTCCAAGACCTCCAAATCGCCCGCCAAACGCGTTCCCGCTTCGTGGATGTCCCCTGCCCCCAGCGTGATCACCCAATCCCCGGGACGAAGGCGGTTGCCCACGGCGAGATGCAGAGTTTGCTTGTCAGGGTGCCAGCTGACCACGGGCACGTTGCCAAACTCCTTGACCGCTTGCACAATGGTGTCACCGCTGATCCCTGCGATGGGAGCCTCGCTGGCAGGATAGACATCGGTCACGATCAATTCGTCGACCCCGTCAAAGGCGGTGCCAAATTCATCCCTCAACAACTGGGTGCGGCTGTAGCGGTGGGGTTGGAACAGGCAGATCAAACGCCCCGGACTTTGGGTCTGAGCGGTAGCGATGGTGGCCCGAATTTCAGTGGGATGGTGTCCATAATCATCCACAATGGTCACACCGCCGGCACGGGTTTTGAGTTCAAAACGGCGTTTCGCGCCGCGGAAACTCTCCAACGCAGGCGCCAAGGTATCCAGATTGACCCCAACTTCCAGAGCCAGCGAGATCACCGCCATGGCGTTGGACACATTGTGCTTTCCTGGAATGCCCAGCCGAACTCGTCCCAGATGGCTGTTCCCCTGCCAGACATCAAAGGCGGTTCCCGTTCCTTCAGGGTCCACTTCCCTGGCGGAGTAACAACAGTCGCCGGTCCATCCATAGCTGACCGCTCCCTGATGCTGGGAGAACAAAGCCTTCGCTTCGGGGTCCTCGGCGCAGTAGATCACTCCGGCGCGGGTTTGATTCGCGAGCCGGGAGAACACCTCGCGGATTTCCTCGATCCCCCCTCGATAATGGTCCAAATGTTCGGGTTCGATGTTGAGAATGATGGAGTATTCCGGGTGGTAGAGGACCAAAGTGCCGTCACTTTCATCGCCTTCGGCCACGAAAAACCCCTCCTCGCCATCGTAGAGGGCATTTGAACCCAGAATGGGAATCTCCGCCCCGACATAATGGGAAGGCCGTAGCCCGGCCCCACGCAATACATGGGCGGCCAGGGCTGACGTGGTGGTTTTGCCATGAGTCCCGGCCACGACGATCCCACGGTGGGGATTGAGCATCGCCGCCAGAGCCTCAGCCCGGCGGATCAGGGCAATTCCAAGGCGGTTGGCTTCGTCGTACGCGGCATTCCCTCCTCGGATCGCCGAGGAATAGACCACCAGATCAACCCCCTGCACGGCGTCGGCACTGTGAGGACTGCTGAAGGAAAGGCCGAGCCGCTCCAACCGCTCCGTCTCCAAAGTCGTGACTCGGTCGGAACCGGACACTTTGTGCCCCAGACCGAGCAGCAGGGATGCGAGTCCGCTCATCCCCGAACCCGCGACCCCGATGAGATGCACCCGGAGAGCGGACCGGCTTTTGCCGCACAACTTTTCTGACCAATCAACGTTCATGAAAAACTTCTTCCGAGCCGGGAAACTCACCGCTGAGCAGGCCACGGAGTCCGCACCTTGCCCGAATTCCTGGAGACGTCCAGCATTTCCTGACTCCCGCCTGCCTCGTTGGGTCACTTGCAGGAGGCCCCATGAAATGCATCGCCCTCGAGGACTTCACATACGCGCAGGGCGGCATCGGTCTTTCCGAGTTCACGCATTTTGTCGCTCATGCCCCTCAATTTGGCGTCGTCTCCGCAGAGCGCGAGGAGTCTCGCTGGAAAGGTCGACTCATCCAGTTCGCCTTGCGGCCAGCACTCGGCGGCGCCCGCCTCTGAAAAAATGTGCGCATTCAGAGTCTGGTGATCTGCGGCCGCAAAGGGGTAAGGAACGAGCACGGAGGGCAGGCCGAATGCCGCCAGCTCTGAAAGCGTCGAAGCGCCGGAACGGCACAGCACAATGTCGGCAGCGGCATAGGCGTTTTCCATTTCAGCCAGAAAAGGCCTGAGCGAATGGCCTTCGTGGGCAGCGGCCCCAGGGGTCAACTTAACCATTTCCGCAAAGTCTCCGGGACCGGTGATGTGGATGATTCCGATGCCGGCAGCCTCAAGCGCCGGCCGCGCCGCGCAAACCAGTTGATTGAGACGCCGGGCGCCTTGGCTGCCCCCCATGACCGCCAGGATTCTCCGCTCTGGATCGAGACCGAAGAATCTGACCGCATCCTCGGATTTGGGGCGGATCAACAGACGCGGACGCAAGGGAGTGCCGGTGACGATGACTTCCCGGCCGGTCTTTTTGAAATGGGGCGCACATTCCTGCCAACCCACCAACACTTTCCGGCAAAATCGGGCATTCAACAGGTTGGCTTTGCCGGGGATGGCGTTGGATTCGTGGACGTAGGTCCGGCATCCCTGCCTCCATCCGGCAATCAGAGGAGCGGTGGAGGTGAATCCGCCCATCCCCAGGATGACGTCCGCCTTGAAATCGCGAATCAGGTTAGCACAACGCCGGTATCCCTTGGCAAATCCGAGGAGGAAACCCGGCATTTTGGGCGACCAGGGCCGTGGCATTGCCACCGATGGAATCTTTTCGAACCTGAGGTGGCCATAGCCTTCGGCCGCGAGTGAGTCCACCTGCTTCTCCGAAATGAAGAGCAGAGTCTCATGCCCCCGGGAACGGAGTACCTCGGCCACGGCAATGCCCGGGAACAGGTGACCTCCGGTGCCGCCACAGGCAATCACGAAGCGCCCGGGCCGCGATGGTTTGGGAGCGCTCAAAGTCGCGTGATGGGGGCTGCCTTCTCACTCCAGGACCATTCACTGGCCTTGGCACTTCGTCCCTGTCGATAGACATTGAGCAGAACGCCGATGGCAAACATCGAAACCAACATGGAGGATCCTCCTTTGCTGACAAACGGCAAGGGAAGTCCCGTGTTGGGCATGGCGCCTGTGGTCACCGCGATATTCACCGCGGCTTGGAAGGCCAGCAATCCGACAATGCCCACCGCGAGGACCATTCCAAAACGGTCCGGGGCCCGGTTGGCGATGACCACCCCGAAAATAGCAATGGCCAGAAACGCGTAGACCACCCCAAGCGTGAACCAGAGCCCCAACTCTTCACCCACCATTGGGAAGATGAAATCCGTTTCCGCGAAGGGCAGGTATTCCATCTTGAGACGGCCGG
>JADZAX010000460.1 GCA_020852405.1 Verrucomicrobiales bacterium | reverse complement strand
GGCACCCAATCGCGCAGGTCCGGCGGCAGGAGCATCGGCGTGTCACGGTCTACGGAGACAAATCGGGCGGCCATGAACGCAACTTACTCAGATTTCATTCTTGTTCAAAGTCCGACAGGCTCCTAGGCCGTTACTTTAAGCCAATGAGGGAGCGGGGAACTCCCTTGGACTCCGGCCAATCAACAAAGAACGCGTCGGTGAAACCGGTCTCCGCCTCCACCACGACCCAGCTCCCGCCTCGTTTTTGCCAAAGGATCACGGTGTCCCCGCTTTCAGACTCTCCAACCCGAATCTCGGCCCCGTTTCCTTTCACAATTGTCCCCAGGAAGAAGGCCCAACCGTTGAGCTGTTTCAGCGATCCTTCAAAAAGCACCTTCTGGCCCGCCTGTTGCTCGATTTGGGGTCGAGCAATCTCGAAGAGGGACTTGCGCAGCGCCGAACCCTTGGCGACTTCCTCTTGGGCACCCACGCTGGAACCCGCCATGAGAACTGCGGCAACAAGAGAGAAGAAGAGGTGACTAGGTAACGGAAAGGTCGTGGATTTCATGAAAGGAGTGTTGAGGTTTCATTCCCGGCAGTCAATGCCGAATTCGATGGCTCGGACGGTGGACCGAAAAGAAGCATGGCCCCGGATTCGGCATTGCGAGCCCCCCTGGTCCTGGGGGGCACCACAATGAGTGGCACTGCCCTCTGACATGAAGAATGGATTATGTTAAGATGCGTTTTAAACAGCACAAAACTAATGCTAGGATTCCTGCTGTCATGTGAACTTTGCCAGGTTTCCCAATGAATCTAAGCTTGCCAGGTGGCATGTCCGACAAGGACTGGAGGGGCTGAACTTCAAAAAGAGACATCGTGTCGAAAACTTCCTTGCCCGCATCCAGGGCTTCCGACGCATCGCCACTCGCTACGAAAAGCCGCGCCGATCCTTTGGAGGATTCCATCTTTTCGCTTCAATTCTCGACCGGTTCCGATGAAAGTCTCATTTTCATATACTCCGCAACAATCCCATGAATCCCCCAGCATCCATGTGCCCTACCGACACTGCCAAAGGCGCGGCAGATTTTTGCAATCCTTCGCGAAATCTTCTCACGATCGATCGCATCTTTGGCATGGACTCCGAGTTCAAGCCAGAAAAATGGGGTCCCGCCTATTGGTTGAAAAAGGGCACCGGTTACTCATCGCTGGAAGTGTCCCCCGATTTCTCACACTTCGACAAAGCCGATGAAATCAAAGACCTCGTCCACTATGATCCCGCCTCGGCTGTGCGCAGCACCCTCGTCGCCGCCGCCAGCCTCATCCCCGCGGGTCAAGATCGCCCGCTATCCATCGAGAATTATGCCTGGACCGAAGATACGGAAAAAGTCCTGCTTTTCACGAACGCTCAGCGCGTTTGGCGTGAAAAAACGCGCGGTGATTACTGGTTGCTCCATCGGAACACCGGCGCCCTGCAACAACTGGGCGGCTCCGCTCCAGAAGCGTCGATGATGTTCGCCACGCTGTCTCCTGACGGCACCCGCATCGCCTACGTTTGTGAAAACAATCTCTACGTGCAACATCTCGACGATTTGCAAATCATCCAGCTCACCACCGATGGCGGACCTTCTCTCATCAATGGAACCGCCGACTGGGTCAACGAAGAGGAATTTCACCTGCGCAACGGCCTGCGCTGGAGTCCCGACGGAAAATCGATTGCCTATTGGCAGTTCGACACCACGGGTGTGCAACAGTTTCCACTGGTCAATAATACGGATTCACTCTATCCAAAAATCACCTGCTACGCCTATCCAAAAGTCGGCCAAATCAACTCGGCCTGCCGCGTCGGCGTCGTATCGGCCGCCGGGGGTGACACCCTTTGGTTCGAATCAAATCCTGATCCGCGCAACCACTACATCCCGCACATGGAATGGTCCAGCGACTCCAAGCGCGTATTGTTTCAGCAATTGAACCGTTTGCAAAACACCAATCATTTCATCAGCGGAAATCCACAAACTGGCGAAACGGACATCATCTTCACTGACCGCGATGAAGCTTGGGTCGAAGTCATGCGCGAATGGCGCTGGATCGATGACGGTGAACGCTTTCTCTGGCTCAGCGAGCGCGATGGCTGGAATCACCTCTACGCGGTGTCGATCAAAGACCAATCCGTCTGCCTACTCACCCCGGGAGACTACGATGTCCTCAGTCTCGTGGGCGTCGATGAAAAAGATGGGTGTGCCTATTTCATCGCCTCACCGGAAAATGCCACGCAGCGGTATCTCTTCCGCGCCCCTCTCGACGGCTCGGGAAAGGCAGAACGCGTCACCCCCGCCACGCAGCGGGGCACACATTCCTATCGCTTTTCCACTGACGGCCACTGGGCCTTTCACACCTACTCCCGCTTTGGCCAACCGCCAATCGTCGAATTGATCAGCATGCCAGATCATCGCGTCGTGCGCGTGCTCGCCGATAACAAAGCTCTCAACGAGAAGCTCGCCGCACTCACACCCTGCCACCATGAGTTTTTCAAAGTGCCGATCGAAGATGGTTTCGTCGCCGATGCCTGGTGCATCCAACCACCAGATTTCGACCCGAGCAAAAAATACCCGCTGTTCATTCACGTCTATGGCGAACCTGCCGCATCGACGGTGCTGGACGTCTGGGCTGGAGATAATTTCCTCTGGCACACCATGTTGGCGCAGAACGGTTATGTTGTCGTCTGCATCGACAACCGCGGCACCCCCGCTCCGCTCGGTCGCGCATGGCGCAAAAGCATCTATCGCCAAATCGGCAGCCTCGCCTCGCGCGATCAAGCCGCCGCCACCAGAGAAATTCTCCGCACCCGACCGTATCTCGATGCCTCTCGCGTCGGCATCTGGGGTTGGAGCGGTGGCGGCTCGATGAGCCTCAACGCCATTTTCCGCCATCCCGATCTCTATCACACCGCGATGGCGATCGCTTTCGTCGCCAACCAACGTTTTTACGACACCATCTATCAAGAGCGCTACATGGGTCTACCCGATGACAATGCCGAAGGCTTCCGCCACGGTTCACCCGTCACCTTCGCACACCAACTCCAGGGCAATCTTCTGCTAGTCTATGGCACGGGCGACGACAACTGCCACTACCAAAACTGCGAGGTGATGGTCAATGAACTCGTGAACCACAACAAGCAATTCTCCCAAGTCATTTACCCGAACTGCGGCCATGCTCTCAATGAAGGCTCAAATACCAGACGCCATCTCTATCAAACACTGACCCGCTATCTGAGCGAAAACATGCCCAGTGGGGGAAATGGTAACTGCTGAAACGCTGAAATACCTCCCTCTGATCCCCCGGACACAAATTCTGAGAATTCTGAAATTCTGTCAAAAACAGCGTGTTGCACCCGCGCCCCGCGATACTCACTAACAACCATTCTTAACTCACTGTTCTCCATTCAACATTCTCCACCATGTCCACTTCCCCCATCGCCCGCATTGCCGCCGGCATTCCCCAAGTCCACAGCAGCCTCTACTGGCGCATCCGCTTTTCTGTCGGCGATCAAGTCGTACTCTTGGAAATCCCCAACGGACCCAGGCCAGAGTCAACGCTGATCCTGCGCGACATCGAAATGGGCCGCGCCCGGCAATACGCCCACGTCGACCACGTCGCTTGCCCGACGATGTTCGCGCCGGAAGGGGGACTCTCGGGCGACCGCGAAACCGCCAACGCCCAGGCGGCCGTGGAATGTCTCCGCCGCGCCGGGGTCACCCACGCGCTTGGCGATCGCACCCTGCCACTCCTCATCGCTGATTGCGCCCGCAAGGTCGGCATCACCATCGAATGCGATCCGGATTGCTGGGTCAACGAACGCCGCCAAAAATCCGCCGAGGAAATCGATCACCTGCGCGAGGCACAACGCGTCACCGAAGGTGCCATCCAAATGGCTTGTGAACTCATCGCCCGCGCCGGCGTCCGCGCCGATGGCGTCTTGCTGCACGAGGGTTCACCACTCACATCAGAACGCGTCCGCGCTGCCGTTGATCATTGGCTGCTGGATCGCAATTTCTCGAATCCCAAAGCCATCATCGCCGGCGGACCGATTGCTTCCGATTGCCACCATTACGGCACTGGAGAACTCCGCACCAGCGAGCCAGTCATCGTCGATATTTTCCCCTGCGACCGCAATAGCCGCTACCATGGCGATTGCACCCGCACTGTCGTGAATGGCGACATCCCTGATGAAGTCATTCGCATGCACGCTGCCGTTCGCTCGGCCAAACTCGCTGCCGAGAGAACCATCGCCACTGGCGTCACTGGCGAAGCGGTGCACCTTGCCACCATCGATTCGATGGTGACCTCTGGCTACGCCTTCGGTCTCCCTGGTGAGGACACCCCGTTCTCGTATTGCGCGATGACGCACGGCACCGGCCACGGCATCGGTCTCGATGTCCACGAGCCGCCGCTGCTCGATCGGAAAGGTCCACCGCTTCTCGCGGGTGAAGCCCTCACCGTCGAACCAGGCCTCTATCGTCGCGACCTCGGCGCAGTTCGCATCGAGGACATGGTCATCGTCACTGATACCGGCTGCCTCAATCTCAATCAGCTGCATGACGAACTTATTTGGAAGTAAACGTCAAGATCATCTGTAGAACAATAACCATGAAATTTGATACTGCCTGGCGCCCCCCAAGGAACCCATGAATTTCAGTGAATTTCCGCTTCCTTTCTTAGGGTGAGGCTGTTTCGTAGGCTTGTTTATGAGTTTCGTTCCCATTCTCCGCGAGCCGTTGGCGCGACGCACGATGTTGCGCGGCCTTGGCGCCACGATTGCGCTGCCCTTTCTGGATGCGATGGCACCACGCGCCCGAGCGGCACAGAGTCGGCCCTTCCCCACGCGCATCGGCGTGCTGTTCATGCCCAACGGCGTGCATCCCGAGCGCTGGACGCCGGAAGGCGAAGGCAGTGCCTTCAAACTCTCGCCGATCCTCCAGCCACTCGAACCGCACCGTGCGGACATCAATGTGCTGACCAACCTGGGCCACGAAAACTGCCGCGGCGGCGATGGGCACTACGCGAAGACGGCGAACTGGCTGACTGGCACGCAGATCGAAAAGACCACCGGCAAAAACCTCCGCTGCGGCGTCAGCATGGATCAAACCTTCGCCCAGCACGCGAGCGGGCAGGCGCGCTTCCCGTCGCTGGAACTCGGCACCGAACCCGTCATGACCGGCGTCGATTTCAACGTGAACTACACGATGCTCTACGGCTCGCACATTGCGTGGCGCACGCCGACTTCACCGCTGCCGCCCGAGATCAATCCGCGCTTCGTCTTTGATCGTCTGTTCCGTGACAACGCGGCGCAGCGCAAAGCCTCATCACTGGAAAACAAGAGCGTGCTCGACCTCGTGCTCTCGGATGCGAAGTCGCTGCGCGACCGCGTCGGCAAAGATGACCAGCAGCGGCTCGACCAGTATTTGGAGAGCATTCGCAGCGTGGAACAACGCATCGAGGCCGACATCGCCCGCGTGGCCAGCGGCGAGAATCTCGATCCGGCCGCCGCCGCAGCCATCGGTCAGCTCGATCAACGCATCACCCAGGCGATGGCGCAGAGCCAGAATCCCGGCAGCCAGCTTCGCCTCGACCACACGGAGCACTGCCGCCTGATGATGGAGCTGATGACGCTCGCTTTCTGGAGCGACACCACACGGGTGAGCACCTTCATGTTTGGCTGGGCCGTGAGCGGTCGCAGCTTCGCCTTCCTCGACGGGGTGACGCACGGCCACCACGAATGCTCGCACCACCAGAAGGACGCGGGAAAACTGACACAGTATGAGAAGATCAACACCTGGCACGTCGCACAGTTCGCGCAGATGATCGAGCGCATGAAGTCGATCAAGGAAGGCGACGGCACGCTTCTCGATCACACGCTACTGCTCTTCGGCTCCAGCATGAGAGATGGCAACGCGCACAGCCCGAAAGACCTGCCGCTGGTGCTCGCGGGTCACGGGGGCGGACTCCCCGGAGGCCGGCACATCGCGCACCCGAAGGACACGCCGATGTGCAATCTCTTCCTCTCGATGCTGCAGCTTGCCGGCATGAAAACGGAGCGTTTCGGCGACAGCACCGAGCCGCTGAAAGGGCTGGTTTGAACCGTGCGCGGCTTATGCCGGCAGCTTCGTCAGCCCTGAGATGACGCTTTACGTGTTCACTTGCGCAAACGAAACAACGGGTTCTTCGCCACGGCGATAATCAGCGGCTCGCAGTGGTAGTCGTTGTCGCGCAAGGTCTGCTCCAGCCGCAGCAACGCAGGCTGATCGTGCAGCTCGATGCCGCGTCCCAGCGCATAGCCGAGCAGGCGCGTGCAGAAGTTGCGCACGAAGAGCGCCTTGTCGTCCATCAGCAGCTTGCGAAACTCGGCGGGCGTGGCGAAGGCGCGGCCCCCGGGCATCTCGGCCGTGGTATCGAGCGGCTTGCCGTTCTCATTGTCCCGCCAGCGGCCCATCGGATCAAAGTTCTCCAGCGCAAAGCCCGGCGGATCGAGCCGGGTGTGACAGCCGGAGCACTGCGGCTTGTTGCGATGGGCTTCGAGCCGCTGACGCAGCGTCGCTTCCTTCAATTCGCGATCGTCCGCGGGCAGTTCCCCCACCGCGGGCGGCGGTGGTGGCGGGGGCGTGCCGAGCAATTGCTCCAACACCCACTTACCGCGCAGCACCGGGCTCGTGCGCTGCGGATAGGCCGTGGTGGCGAGGATCGCCGCCATGGTGCTAAGACCTCCACGACGCTGATCGGTGAATTTGACCCGCCGCAATTCCTTCCCCTGCACGCCGGGAAGGTCGTAAAGTTTGGCGAGCGCTTCGTTGACGAATGTGTAGTCGCTATCGAGGCAATCGAGCACTCGGCCGTTCCTGCGCAGCAACTGATCGCAGAAGGAAAAGATCTCATCATACATCGCCTGACTTAGCTCCGGTTTGAAGTCCGGGAACTTGCGCCGGTCCGGCCCGCCGTATGTCAGCACTTCATCAAAGCGCAACCACTGCCCGGCGAAGCTCTTTGTAAACGCGCGCGCCTTGTCATCGGCCAGCATCCGGCGCACCTGCGCTTCGATCACGGCGTCTTCCTGCAACGTGTTCTCCGAGGCGAGGCGAAGCAGTTCGCCATCGGGCATCGACGCCCAGAGGAAGTAGGAGAGGCGCGAGGCCATCTCGTGCGAGTCGAGCGGACGGGCCGCCGCGTTCTCCGGCTGAGACTTCTCTTCCATGAACAGGAACGTCGGCGAGACGAGCACGGCCTTGATCATCACCTTGGTCGCACCTTCCCAATCGACACCCCGCTGCGGTGCCTGCTGGAACACCCGCAGAAGCGACTTCACCTCCGCATCCGTCGGCGGTCGTCGAAACGCCCGGGCAAGGAACGGACGCAGGACGCGCTCCGCTGCCACATCGGGTGACATTTGGGCATCCGGCCGGGCCACGAGAAGGCGCAGCTTCAAATCATCACGCTCCCATACTTCCGCGACCGCTTCGTTCGCCGCGTCGAGATACTTTTCGATGAGCAACGGCGACAGGCTGAGCGTGTCTGCGTTGTTCGAGAATCCTTCGCCGCCCGCGCCATCAGCGGGGAACTTGTCTCCGGGTCGCTGGGCGAGACCAAGCAAGTCGCGCAGGGTGTTGTTGTATTCCTCCCGGTTGAGTCGCCGCGTCCGAGCCGGTCGCGGCTGCGCGGGATCCATCGTGAGCACGAGCTGCTCATTGCTGCCGATCCAGCGCAGCAGGGTATCGTGCGCCGCCGGGGCAAGCGGAGGCTTCGACTTTGGCGGCATCGTGCCCGCGCGCAGTTGCTCGCGCACCTTGCCCCAGAGCCTGATGTCGTGTCTCGCATCACCCTTGTCCTGCAGAAAGTCGAAGCTGATGTCGCCCTTCTTCACCTCGTCGTCGTGACAACTCGCGCATCGGTCAGCCAGGACGGGCAGCACGTCCTTTTCGAGCGAGCCATTCACCGCATCCGCCGCCTCCCGGGCAGGAGCCACGAGCGAGCCCGCGAAAGCAGCAGCGAGAACGAGCAACCTTAGGAGCGAGCGAAAAGACACGTACATTACTAAGCATTGTTGCAGGAATTTGGTTTTTCAACCCCGCCCGCACCCGTCCCATCATCGTCCCCTAGGGCCATGGGGTCGAGCGGGAAGTCGGTCAGCCGGCAGGAATTTCCTTTCATGGGGGCCGGTCAAGTTTGGTCCCGGGCAGCGTTCGGATCCGGGATGTGAAGGGTCTGTCCCGCAACACCGACCCTTGACTTACCCCTATCGCAGGGATAACAACCCAAAACCCTGGCGTTCACGACGGCGGATCCTTCCCGTTGTGCAGGGATCGCCCCCCCGGATATGAATATTCCACCCACTGCATTCCCGATCTCCAAATCGTTTTTCGTTTTGTTTCTTGCTGCCTGTTCCCTTTTCCCCGCGGGAGCAGGAGTTGCGGCGGATGAAAAACTGCCGGATCACCTCACGGAACTGGCATGGGCCTATGCGATCAATATCAGTGCGCCACCACCACTGCCCGAGGACTCGCAAAAGCACAGCTTGCCGAATACCCCTTTGCTCTTTACCCGTGATGAGATTCTCGGTAGGAAGGACGGCATTAGCTTTCAAGGCCCTCCTGCCGACTGGTATCCGGGGGACCACCCGAAAATGCCCGCCATTTATGCGAACGGGGATCCGGCGCGAAAAGTCATCGCCTGCGCTCTGTGTCATTACCCAAACGGAAAGGGAAAAGCGGAGAACGCGCCGCCCGGAGGGCAGGATAAGACCTACCTCATTCAGCAGCTTCGCGATTTTAAATCCGATCTTCGCAAGTGCGCGGACCCGAGAAAGTCGAATTACGCCTTGATGAGCGATACCGCCAAAGGAATGACCGAGGAAGAATTCGAGGAAGTCGCAGAATACATGGAGTCCCTGAAATGGACTAAATGGATCAACGTAGTCGAAACCGATACCGTCCCCAAAACCTATCTCCGGGGAGGACTTCACATACCGATTGAAGGCGAGGGAGCCGGAACTGAACCCATCGGGAAACGCATTATTGAGACGCCGGTTGATCCCTACGGAACTGAATTCCTGAGAAATCCACGGTCCGGTTTTGTCGCTTACGTGCCGGTGGGAGCGCCCCTGAAAGGAGCCGCGCTCGTGTATGGGGGCGGCGAGGGGAAAACCCTGCAGTGTGTCATCTGCCACGGTCCCGATCTCATGGGAATCGGTAACATTCCGGCAATCGCCGCTCGATCCCCCAGCTACATGGCCCGGCAGTTAAACGACATGAAACAGGGAACGCGCCACGGCGAGATGGCAGCTCTGATGCAACCCGTGGTGGCGAACCTCACCTCCGAAGACATTTTGAATATTGTTGCGTTCCTGGCATCCTTGCCGGCCCCGGAGCCGGAATATGCGAAGCCATGAAATGATTGCCTCCACTTTGTTGTTTGGAATTGGATCTCATCGAGCCCCTGACTGCGAGGGATCCTTTGACTGCGGGGAATTGCTTACAAGCTGAAATCCGAACCGGCCGCGGATCCTCTGCGAGTACGAGATTCCACGGATCCCCAAGCGTGACTTCAGCGTCATCTGAGGAACGCCTGTTTCATGCTTCGGAGTGCGGCATCGAGGGCGGGCAGGTTGTCGTGGCGGTAAACGGGGGTCTCGAGTGCCTCAGCCAATTCCCCGAGCAAGAGGCAGGTCCGCAAACTGGTGGCCCTCAACGCGGAGGGCCTCGCTCCGGTTCGTTCCCAAAGCCGGAGCAGGGTGTTGGGGACTCTCGCGATCAGTTCCGGGAAGGACGAGTCCTCCACGGTGAGCATCTCCATACCGATGATCGAACCCGACGCGGAGTCCACGCACAAGAGCATGTAGGGAAATGTCCGCTCACCGAAGCGGGGACCAATGGGCGCGGGCAGGAGTTCGAAGGCGACCTGCAGTTCCCCTCTCTTTGGAAGGGCCAGGACCGATCTGATGAGTTCCGAATCGCATTCGGGGGACGGGAAATCGTGGAGGCTGTCGTCGAAGTTGATCCAGAAGTCCCGCCATTGTCCCGACGTGTCACGTTCTCGCCCCAGAATCTGGAACCGGGGTGTTCTTCTTGAATCCTCAACCGCGCCGCTGGCGAGTCTCGGGGCGACGTCAAGGATCTGGGTCAGGCCATGGATGAGCCAGTCGATCTCCAGGTCATCGACTGGACCGGGAGCCCTTCCCGGACGGAAGGATCGGAACATCGGCCACTCTTCACCCCGGTATTTCCGTCCGAGCTTCTTGATCTGGTCGAGATCCGCCTTTTCCAGGGTTCGGCGCGTTTCGAAGGAAACCTGCAACTGGCGTGCCTCGAGGATCAGGCCGGTGAGATCCGCTTCGGACAGCTTGATATCCATGAACTCGGCCTCATTGATGAGGTTGAAACGGTGGAGGGCTTCATCCCCCAGATAGAGCGTCAGGCTGCGGTGTTCGCCGGCCGCCCCCATGACGCTGAGGTAAGCCATTTCGCCGGACGCGGGATGACGCAGGGCGATGAGCTGCACTTCGTCCATCCATTTCCAGGGGCCGAGGCAATTCAGTTCATCGGCAAGATCGTAGAGGCGGGAGCATTCGGAGGACATGTCGAACGACAGGAATGGGTGGGCTTGGAATCGGCGCGCCCATCCAAGCATCACGGGTGAGATCGGTCAACGGTAAGTTCACTTCGCCCGGCTTCATAAGGGACTCGTGAGAAGAACCCGGCCGATCACCCTTCGCCCTCTCGCTGAGAGATCCAGCCAATGATCAATCCCTAACCCTGGCGGATATTTCCACTTCCCCACGGGACCAAACCCATAGCAGCTGGAATTCGCGATTTCAACCTCGCCGCTGTGCCGTTTCGCTCCTTCCCTCCGGCCATCCATTCTCGCATGGCGAGGATGTCACCTCGCATCGCCCCGGGTTGGAGGGGGTGCGGAGTCGTCCTTTAGGACGCCGCGAATCCTGGTGGTGCGGGATTGAGGGGCTCCGGCGATACCGGTTTTTGCGGTGCGGGAGATGGTGCCGCCGATTATTCCGTCGCGGGCGCCGCGTCGAGGCCGACTTGGACGCGGCAGCGGGTGCTGTTTTTGCGGGCAATCCTGCGCCACCGATCAACTTGGCCAGCACGTCGACATTCCAGCCGTGGATTGCGACATCGAGCTCTGCCACGAATCCATCGCGCAGCGCTGGAAAAAAAGTCTGGAATGACAGGCCGCGAAATGCTTCATTTCCCGCATGCGCGCGAACCTCTTAAAAACACTCTTTCTTCTCTGCGCTTTCACGTTTGCTGCCGGATGCGCTTCCAAACCGAAACCGGGGCAGAAAGACGACCGAAAACTTGGGGAATGGCTGGGTGACCAGTGGGGTGAGTTCGAAGACCGGGTGGACGCTATTTGGTGATTCTGAGCGGCCGCAATCTTCCCGATATTCGAATTACTCCCATTTTTGATAAGCCCAGTTTTTGAACCCAGCCGAGCGCTCTTGCCCTGCCCGGGAAAACCGGGAGTTGTTTGTATGTGTTGGCGTCCGTCGTCGCCGGTGCCGCCTGTTGGCTTGTACCCGTTTGGCCAAGCTTCGATACTCCACCCTCCCTTTGAGAGATCCAATCCATGAACCACCCCAAACTCTGGCGAAATTTTTCACTGGCCCACCGGACCAACCCCATAGCGGGAATTTGCTATTTTCCCCCGCCGCTTAGTCGATTCTCTTCAGCCCTCCGGTCCGGCTGTCACCGCGCAGCGCCCCGGGTCGGAGGGGGTGCATTCCCGGCGAGGTCGAGCACCATCCCGTAACGTTTCCAGACGCCAAGGGCTGCCGGGTCGCCCGC
>JADZAX010000459.1 GCA_020852405.1 Verrucomicrobiales bacterium | reverse complement strand
CCGGAAGACATAGAGGGTTCCCGATTCATTCGCGGCATAGATCCGGTCACCCACGAGAATAGGTGAGGAACTGAAATTTCCGCCAAGACGGGCCTTCCACTTTTCCGCACCGGTGCCGGAATCCCAACAGATGGCCACCCCGCTGTCCATCACGGCATAGAGATGCCCTTCCTTCACGAGCATGGAGGGCACGTAGACGCGGTCCTTGGTTTCCCAAACGACCTTGCCGGAGCCATCCGCCGCAATGGCTGCGACATGGTTTTTGGGATAACCGCCGCTGGTGAAGATGCGTTCCCCATCCGTGACGGTGGAGGTGACACACTCGGTCGTCGCCCCTGCGATTTCCCAGATTGTCTTTCCGGTTCGGGGGTCAAAGCTGGAGACCTTTTCAGTTCCAGTGAGGAAGAGTTGATCCTTGCCCGCCACGTTCAAAACGATGGGGGATGGATAATTGGGCATGGCGGCTCGCTGGTTTTTCCAAACCACCTCGCCTGTTTCCGGATTCAATCCACAGACCGCGCCACCGCTTTTGTTGTCCGCCGAAACGATGACCAATCCGCCAAAAACGGCCGGAGAAGATCCGTAGCCCTGATGGATGACATAGTCGGTGATCCTTGTCTGCCAGAGTTTCTTGCCATCGAGATCAAGCGCAGTGGTGTGGACTGCGTCCTTATTGATGAAATTGATGTAGACCCTTTTCCCGTCGCAAGCCGGGGTGCCCGAAGCCCAGGAAGCCTTCTTGTTGGTCTTCTGGGTGAATCCTCCACGATGCACTACCGAATTCCAGAGAAGCGCCCCTGTTTTGCGATCAAAACACACCACCGCTTGAATCTGCGCCTCTTCATCGGCCATGGCGATGAACACACGGTCCCCAACCACACAGGCCGATCCATGGGCACGACCGGAGAGGGGCTGGGACCAGCGCAGCATGTCCGGCGCCCCGCATTGCAACGGGGGCATGGGCTCGGCTTCCGCGACGCCATTGCGGGTCGGACCACGCCACCAGGGCCAATTTCCGGCCTGGAGAGGACTAAGCAGGCAGAAGGCGAAAGCAAAGACAAGAAAACTGCGGGTATTCATGGGGAAGATGGACAAAATGGTCCGCCAGAATACCGCGAATCCCCGCGCGACACCAGCTTTCCGCATCCTTCGGCACCACGCGGTTGCGCCAAGCGGTCCCCGTTGCTTTTGCACTTGATGCCGGAATGGGGAGGCATTACGAAGACGGCATGCGCCATCTTTCTGCTGTCTTGAGCATCGCTTTTCTTGGAGCCATGGTCGCAGAGGCGGCCGAGCGGCCGAATGTGGTCTGGATCATGTCGGAAGACAACTCCATGAACTACCTCAAGCTCTACGACGAGCACGGTGCGGTCACGCCAAACATCGAGGCCCTCGCCAGGCACGGCCTGGTCTTCAATCATGCCTTCTCCAACGCGCCGGTCTGTTCGGTGGCCCGCACCACCCTGATCACGGGTTGCTACGGTCCGCGCATCGGCACCCAGTTCCACCGCCGCTCGGAGCTGGCGGCGATGCCTGAGGGACTGAAGATGTTTCCCGCCTACCTCCGGGGAGCGGTCTATTACACAACGAACAATTCCAAAGAAGACTACAACGCGGTAAAATCCCCGGACACATGGGATGATTCCTCAAAGAATGCCAGCTGGAGGGGACGTCACTCGCCGGACCAACCATTCTTCCACGTTCAGACCTACACGGAATCCCACGAAAGCTCGCTGCATTTCCCCCCGTCGCTGATGGAGAAGGAACCGACGAAAACCGATCCCGCCACCGTGACGCTGGCTCCTTACCATCCCGACACTCCGGTCTTCCGCTACACCCATGCGCGGTATCTCGACCGCATGGGAGTGATCGATCAGAAGGTCGGCGAAATGGTGGCCCAACTCACCGAAGACGGTCTGCTGGAGGACACGTTCATTTTTTACTTCGGTGATCATGGCGGTGTGCTGCCCCGGGGCAAAGGCTACACCTACGAGAGCGGACTCCATGTGCCACTGGTGGTCCGGGTGCCGGAGAAATGGAAACATCTCGTCGATGCCGGAGCGGGATCGCGCGTTGACGGCTTCGTCAGCTTCATCGACTTCGGTCCCACCGTGCTGAAGCTCGCCGGCATGGACCCGCCGGCCCAGGTCGATGGGAAACCATTTCTGGGGGCCGGCATAGCCATGGAGGAGGTCAACCGCCGGGACGAGTCATTTGGTTATGCCGACCGCATGGATGAGAAATATGAAATGACCCGGACGCTGCGCAAGGGGCGTTTCATCTACCATCGGAATTACGAGGGATTTTACCCGGATGGATTGCAGAACAACTACCGCTACGAAATGCTCGCTTATCAGGACTGGCGGGCCGGCCACACGGCCGGCAGATTGAATGCCGTGCAAAGTCAGTTTTTTGAATCAAAGCCCGCCGAGGCCCTTTACGACCTGTCGACCGACCCCTATGAAGTGCACAATCTAGCCGGCGATCCGGAGCAGGCCACGACACTGGCGGATCTTCGGGGACGCCTGCAAACCCGCGTCAGAGCCATGCCGGACTTGAGCTTTTTTCCGGAAAATGTCCTCGTTGAGGAAGCGATGGGCAACCCGACCGGATACGGAAAAACGCACCAGAAGGAAATTGCCCGGCTCGCGGAGGTCGCCGATCTGGCTCTGCTGCCATTTTCTGATGCGACGCCCAAACTGACCACGGCGCTGCAGTCGACGAATGCCTGGGAACGCTACTGGGCCCTGACCTCGTGCTGCCAGTTCGGAAAAACAGCACAATCCCTCGCCCCCGCGGTGGAACCGTTGCTCCAAGATCCCATGCGGCTGGTCCGGGTCCGGGCGGCGGTCTTCCTTGCAGTGGCAGGAGGAGAGGACCCCCGGCCGGTCATCATGGAGGCACTTGCCACTT
>JADZAX010000458.1 GCA_020852405.1 Verrucomicrobiales bacterium | reverse complement strand
CGTGGAAAGCGGCCGTCCCGCGCCGTTCCGCTGGCCTCAACGTGGGACACACCGATGGTTTTCCCTCGACGGCTCCGGTGATGAGTTTCGTCCCCAATGACTTGGGCATTTTTGATTTGAAAGGCAACGTCTGGGAATTTTGCTCCGATTATTTCAACGAACGCCGGGATACCCGGAGTCTGCGCGGCAATTGCTGGAACGACACCGGCGGGTTCTGGGCGAACCGCGCCTGGAGGGAAGAAGAGATGCGTCATCCCACCAATGGCTTCCGCTGTGTGCTGGAAGGACCGGACTACCCGCTTCCGGCCCCCGTCTTCCCCGCGGGAACGCCCGTGGGGAAACCCCAGCGTCACGGACTGTCCCGCTACCAGTTCATTTCGGCGAAGGGTCTGCCCTGGTCCGAGGCAAGGCTCAAAGCCACTGAGATGGGCGGCCACCTGGCCACCTTGACCACCCCGCTGGAAATGGAGTGGGCGGTGAAGACCTTCGGTTCCCTGCTGGATTCAGCCGGTCAGAGCCTTTGGCTCGGTGGTTACGGACAGAGTGCCAACACTCCCCTTGACTGGTACTGGGTCACCAGCGAAAACTGGAGCACCCCGGACTGGCCTGTGGGAAATGCGGTGGAGGATCGCTCGAAAGTCCCGGTTTATTTTGCGGCGCTCTCACGCCTTCCCGAAGGCATCGCCGGTCTGGCCGCGGTTCCGCCCAAAGTGCCGGGCAATGCCGGATTTCTGGTGGAATGGGAGGACAGCGATGGCGAACCCGCGCTCACCGCGACCGGTCCGACGCCGTCGGCACCTTTCGTCAATTCATTGGGCATGAAATTCTTGCCGGTGCCGGGCACCGATATTTTTCTCTGTGCTCATGAGACCCGGAAATCTGACTTCGCGGTGTTTGCGGTGGATCAACCAGGCTTGTCAAATTCCTGGCAGAATCCGCAGAATTCCAGCAAGGTGCCGGTCAGTTCCGGCGGGGACCATCCTGTGGTGTCGGTCAGCTGGTATGAAGCCCGCTCTTTTTGCGAATGGCTCGGACGGAAGGAAGGCCGGTCCTACCGGCTCCCCACCGACCGGGAGTGGAGCATCGCCGTAGACATCGGTGACCTGGAGGCGGCAGGGGTTCCTCCGGCCTCGCTCGACAGGGGTCTCCAGCCCATATCGATTTTTCCGTGGGGAATCAATCTCGATGGAGCCGGTCCGGGGGCGGGCAATTTCTTTGATCAAACCTCAAAAGCTGCCATTCCCGGTAGGAACAACGGCGTCATGTCAAGGTATGAGGACGGGTACCCGACCACCGCGCCCGTGATGAGTTTCAAGGCCAATCGTTTCGGATTTTTCGACCTGGTCGGCAATGTCTTGGAATACTGTGAAGACCGCTATGCGACTGGCTTTGAAGGGGTTCCCATGCGAGGAGGGGGCTGGATGGATACCGCGCGAAGTCTGACAGAACGGATCAATTTGACCAATCTTTCGTATCGAAGCAGCAACAACGGATTTCGTTGCGCCCTGGTCGTGAGCAACGGGGCGGCAGCGCGGCAAAAACCGGCGTTGGCGGAGCGGGTTACTCCCGAAGGGACTCCCCAACGGCAGGGCTTCTCCCGCTATCAAATGATGCGCGGCAAGGTGACCTGGGGTGAAGCCCGGGTTTATGCCGAAAGTCTCGGGGGGCATCTTGCGGTTCTGACGTCTGCCGAGGAAAATGACTGGGTCAAAACCACCTTCGGTGACCGGATCGCGGCGGCTGGAGACAGTCTTTGGTGTGGGGCCTTCTTCCATGACGGGAAACGATGGTTGACGGGAGAGCGGTATGCCTATCAGGATTGGCTGCCGGGATGGAGCGATTCCAAAGTCCAGGGGGCCACGCTGACCAACCAACAGGCCATGGTTCTCCTCCGGGAGACCGGGGGACGACTGGGGTGGGAATCCCGAACGGTCGACGGCAGCCTTCCGGGATCGCCTCTCGGGTTTTTGGTGGAATGGGAGGACGTTGATAGAGAGCCACCTCTGGGAGTGCAGGGTACTGCCCCGGAGCCCCCATTCACCAACAGTCTGGGCATGAAATTCGTGCCGATCCCCGGGACCGGGGTGCTCTTCTGCATCCACGAAACCCGGAAAAAGGACTACGTGGCCTTTGCCGCCGGGCGGAACGATCTGGATGCGGGCTGGGTGTCACCCAAACTGGACGACGTTCCTGTCAGCGCAGCCGAGGAGCATCCGGTTGTCATGATCAACTGGCACGAGGCTCTGGCCTTCTGCGATTGGCTGAGCCGCAAAGAGGGCCGGACCTACCGCATTCCAACCGACCGCGAATGGAGTCTGGCGGCGGGTCTGGGGGAACTCGAAAACGCCGCGGAGTCACCGGAGGATCTCGGGAGGAAACTCACCAGTCATCAGTCGTGGGGCGATGCCTGGCCCCCTCCGAAGGGAGCGGGTAATTTTGCCGATGAGAGTCTCCTCAGTCAGCTCAAACAAAGATCCTCAATTGTGGGCTATCAAGATGGTTTTCCGACCACGTCACCGGTGATGTCCTTCTCTCCGAATCCTCTAGGCCTTTTTGATCTCGATGGCAATGTCAGCGAGTGGGTCATGGACCGATGGAACCGAATGTCCATGGGCAGGCAACTCCGGGGGAGCAATTGGTTTGAATTCAATTCGCTGCAGGCTTCCCGGCGGCGCTGGGATCCGTCCGGTAATCGCCGATTTTATCACGGATTCCGCTGCGTCCTCGTGGTGGGACCGGAGGCCACCCAAAGCGTGCCGCTCGGCAAGCCCAAGGAGGCTGGATCCCCGGCGCCGTGATGAGGTCTCCGGATTAGTCGCGGTAAGGCACTGCCCATTCCGGCAGATTCTCCGCGAAGGCTTTCACCGAGGAAATCAGTTTTCCCGTCACCGTGTCGTGCAGTTCGATCGCGGCCGGGCCATGGTGTCCCCGGGTTTTGACGACGAACTTCGCGCCTCCTTCAATGAAGTCCCACTCCTCCACGGTCATCAGGCCCGCTTCCACCCGGCAGAGCACTTTGCCATCCCGGAAGATGACCAGATGGTTGTTCGGTCGGAGGGTGTAACTGGCAGGAATTTTGGTTTCCGGACCGAATACCGTCCAACCCACCGTGCCATCGGGTGCCACCCGGGGGAGGCCGGCATTGCCATTGGTGGTCCACCGGTCCGTGGTGCCGTCCTGGTAAGTGACCTGGATATTGCCGATCGATGGCTCAGCGTCCCTCGGCGCGCCCACGACCACGGCCTTGACCGGTGTCTTGGTGGCTTCCGCGCCTTTCTGGTCAGCCGCTTCGGCGGTGACCTGAAGAAGGATCAAGGCAACTACGGTGAGAAAAGCAAACGGGGTATTCATAAGAAAAACTATGTGGACCAGACCATCCCGGTCAACCTGCTTTCCCGTCGGATTTGCGGTCCGGATGGCCCTTGTCAGAGGTGGCCACATTGAGTCTCCGCAGGCGGGCGGTTTTTTTGCGCTGATGTCCGTGCATGCGCGTTAGAATGTCGGACAGGGTCCGCACGGCCTGTACGATGTGGGGACCTTTGTTGAGCATGACGCATTCTGCCCGGCTGCTCATGGCCGCGTCGGTCACTTCGGCCCGGGTGGCGAACCCTTTTTTGGCTAGCGTTTCCAGCACCTGCGTCGCCCAGATGACAGGGACATGGGCAGCTTCGCAGAGCCAGAGGATTTCCTCCTGGACCTCAGCCATGCGTTCAAACCCCAACTCCACCCCCAGATCACCCCGGGCGATCATGACTGCCACGGGCGGGTGTCTTAGGGATTCCAGCAGAATGTCTCCGAGATTCTCAAAGGCGGCCCGGGTCTCAATCTTGAGGACGATGCCGACGTGTGGGGCTTGGAGGCGGTCCAACTCCCTGACCAGGTCCGCGACGTCACGGGGATCCCGGACAAAGGAAAGTGACACCATGTCCGCGTGGGGGACGATGTGCACCAGATCATCGAGGTCTTTCGTCGTCAACGCTGGCGTGGTGAGAGACGTTTCCGGCACGTTGATTCCTTTTTCGGGGCGCAATCGTCCAGGGTTTTTGGATGTTCGCTGGATTTCCACCAGCAGTTCTTCGGGGTGCCGTTCCACGATGATGCCGGCAATCTTGCCATCATCGAAAAGACTCGGATCCCCGGGCTGGCAATCAGCAAAGAGGCCGGAAAAGTCACAACCAATTCGGGCGGGAGTGGCACCCTCCCTTTCATCGTTTGGCGACGGGCCCCGACCGGGCGTGTCGCCCAGGAAAAGCACCAAATGGTCGCCCGCACGGAGTTCGATCGGGATGGGAGGGGCCACGAAAGGAAGGATGGCAGTGGTCCCGATATGGTGCGATCCCGAGATGATTTCGATAGTTGTGCCGGGTTCGACATAGCCGGTATGATCACACTCTGCGATGGCGCAGTCGCCGCTTGTTGCGACCACGTTGAGATCACGGCGACGCCCCCTTGCATCCCTCAGTCGGAGCATGCTTCCCGGTTGGATGCGATGAAAATCATCCCGTGGCAAAGGGAGTCCGTCCCCCGCAGGAGGAGGACTGGTGGAGTCGAGTGGATAAAACCGGATCCGGCCCGGGCTGACCACTTCACCCCGCCAGTCGCGGACCGGCTTCCAATGAACCACCGGAGGCCCCGGTTCGATGGGACCGGTCCGAAGCTTGGGGCCTGCGAGATCGAAGGCCACTTTGCATTTCTTCCCTGCCAGAACCTCGGCTTTGCGCAGGTTCTCCACCATGCGCAGCCAGGTTGGGGGATCATCGTGGGCGCAATTGATGCGCATGATCTCCATCCCTGCGCTCAAAAGGGCCGAGATGAGGACCGGATCTTGGGCCGCTTCGGTGGGCATGGTCACCATGATCCGGGTCGACCGGTCAGGAGTGGGATCACCGAGGATCTTGGCCGCATTTCCCGCCAGCTGCTTTCCCCCCAGAGAAAACCCGTCCAGGGGCTCCTCCACTACCGGATCGCAAGGCAGGCCCGCCAAGCGGAACAGGGCTTTCCTCACGGCACCCAGAGTCGCGCTGACATGGGCCTCCATTCGTCCCAGAGAACTAAGTCCAAGATGGCAGAGGTTTTCCTGAAGGGGGATGACATCGCGGTCCCGGATTGCTAGATAGTGGATCAGGTTGGCGGCGCTGAGCCGGCTCTCCTGAGGCATTGCGGCGAGTGTGTGTGCTTCCTGAGCCTGGCG
>JADZAX010000457.1 GCA_020852405.1 Verrucomicrobiales bacterium | reverse complement strand
CCGCGGGGGCGGCGGCGATCCGCTCCATCACTGGGGAGGCTGCCGTCGCATCACGGCTTCGGCCGATGGCCTGGACCAGTTTGGTCATGAAGCCATCGGAGACGTGTCCTTGGGAAAGTCCTTCGAAAAGCCTCCCTGCTTCTGGTCCGGAGCGGAGAGCGTTGAGGACCGAGCCTTCCAGCCAGAGATCTCCATTGGCCAGTGTCGCCAGATCGGCAAGGGCTTGATCCTTATGACTACCGGTTGCCTGACCAAGGGCCTGGGCGACCTCGAAACGCACCGTGGGTGAGGTATCCCGGCTCAATGCGGCGATGGCGTCCGTCCAATTCGCTCCCCGGATCGCTCCCATCCTGACCGCATGGGCTTTGACTCTTTCATCGGCATCATGCAATGCCGTGGTGAGGAGTTCCTCCGTCAGGCCATTTTGTCCGTCCAACGCGTGAAGCGCATGGAGTCGGGCGAGCGGGGCGGGGGAGGCTTTCAGGAGTGTCGACAGAGGAGCGGTCGCCGCAGGGTCCTGGCGCTCAAAGAGGAGACGCTGGGCGGTGAGGCGGTGCCAACCGTTGGGATGGGCCAGGGTCGCCACGAGATCGGGCGTTGTCGCTCCGCCCAGTTGTGGGGCAGGACGCAGGGCGGCTCCCTTGGGTCTGACCCGGTAAATGCGTCCCCGGTCATTCCCGCTGTTGAGATCTAGGTATTTCTTGATCCCTTCAGGAAGTGACTTCGGATGCTCGATGGTTTCGCGGTACATGTCGACGACATAGAGGCAGCCGTCCGGGGCATTGGCGAACGTCGTGGGGCGGAACCAATTGTCCTTGGATCGGAGGAACTCGCGTCCCTGTCCGTTGGCGGCGCGTTCCGCCTGCAAACTGACGCCATTTTCCGCCTGCCGGATGACTTTGCGGTGGACCAGGTTGCTGCCCGCATCGCCGATGAAGCCATTGTCGGCAAATTCAGGGCCGAACGTATCACCGGTGTAAATTGTGATTCCGGTTGCGGCGGTGAAATACCCGGAGACCCTTCCGCCACCTTCCACCATTCCCGCGACCATCCCGGAGGAACGCCACCGGGTTCTCACGATGCGCCAGGGTTCATCTGGACTGAGCCGGAAGACTTCGGCGGAAGGTCCGTCCACGGCGATCGAGGCCAGAGGCGCTGGCATTGGCAGCAGTCCTGATCCGGCCCGCCAGGTGTCATACATCACGGCGATGATGTGGTTGCTGTTGCTGGAGAGGAAGCGTCTCCCCTGTGAGTCAAAGCTCAGGCCATACTGGGCGGTCCCGCTTTCCCGGCGGAGTTCCACCGTCGCTGGGTTGAAGGAAAAGTCCGCGCCGCGGAGGGAAAGGGCGGCGCTTTCCGCTTCACTGGGCTTTCTCACCATGCCGGCATTGGGAGCGGTGGAGCCATAAATCCGGTTGTCGAGTCCCCACTGGAAACTGTTCACCAATCCCTGAACGTTGAGACCGGACGGATCCGGGGTGCCGAAGCCGGTGAACACCGTGGTTTTGGAATCGGCCACGCCATCCCGATCATCGTCATGGAAATAAAACACGTCGGGTGTCGCCGCGACAAAGATGCCGCCTTTCCAGCAACCCACCGCCGTGGCCCATTTTAGGCCTTCGGCGTAGATGGTGGCTTTGTCAAAAATGCCATCGCCATCTGTGTCGGTGAGACGCCGGATCCTGCAGAGCGCCTCTTCGCGGCGTTCGGAATAACTCCGCATTTCCACCACGAACATGGCGCCGCTCTCATCGAAGGCGATCGCGATCGGATCGGTGACGAGTGGTTCATGGGCCACCAGATCCAGCTCAAAGCCGGGTTCGACTTCGAAGGTGGCCACCGCTTGGGCGGGCTCGGTCGCTGGAATGCGGGGGAGTTCCGTCGGATCGGCCTCCGGTTCTGCAGCGTTCGCCACAGGGAGAAACAACAGGGTGGCCAACGTCGCCGCGGATAGTCTTCGGATCATGGTGGCCAAGTGTAGCTTTCCCCAGACAGGCTGGGCGAGTAAAATTGAGGGCGCGATGACGGACTTTCAGGGGGAGGTGCTGACTTGGCCGCCTCTGGAACTGCCTCTCCTTAAAGCCAGGCTTGAACTGCGGACCGTTCCGTTGTCACATGGTCCGGTCGTTCCCAGCTCCGGGAGCTTTCCGCCTCATCAATCCATTCCTCTGACCATGCCTCTGCCGCTCCGGTTCGCCTCCTTCCTTGCAGGGATTGCCAGCATGGTATCGCTGACTCTGCGGGCCGCCGTAAGCCCTGCCCAGTCCTCCTCATCCAGACCAAACATCATTTTCATCTTCATCGATGACATGGGTTTTGCCGATCCCAGTTGCTTCGGAAATCCACTGGTCCGGACCCCTCGCATCGATCGGTTGGCTGACGAGGGGTTGAAGTTGATGAACTTCTACGTCAACTCTCCCATCTGCTCTCCTTCTCGGGTGGCGGTGACCACAGGACAGTATCCGTCGCGCTGGAAGATCCATTCCTACCTCAATAGCAGAGCGAACAATGCGAAGCGGGGCATGGCGGACTACCTGGAGGCCGGGGCTCCGACGACTGCCCGGAAACTCCAAGCTGCTGGCTACGCCACGGCCCATTATGGCAAATGGCACATGGGGGGAGGTCGCGATGTCGATGACGCGCCTTTGCCCACGGAATACGGATTCGACGAGACCAGTGTTGCCTTTGAAGGCCTTGGTGACCGCATTCTGACAGATCCCAAGGAACCAAGTGCCCGCTTGGGCCATGGCAGGGTTTCCTTTTGTGAACGGTGGGAAAAGACCAGTCGTTATACCGACCTTGCGATTGATTTCATCCGGAGGCACCGCGACGGGCCGTTCTATGTGCGGCTGTTTCCCAATGATGTCCACGACCCCCATGAACCCCTGCCGGGGACCGCCGCCAAATGGGAAACGGTGACCAAGAACCACTATGAACAATCGTTTTTCGCCGTTCTGGAGGCTCTGGATGTTCAGATCGGACGGCTTGTTGACGAGGTCGATGCTCTGGGAATCAAAGAGAAAACGCTCATCGTGTTTACGAGCGACAATGGGCCGACGGATTGGCCGAAATATTATCAGGAAGTCGACCATCCCCCAGGCTTTACGGGACCGTTCTTTGGCCGGAAATGGTCGCTCTTTGAAGGAGGGATCCATGTCCCCTTCATTGCCCGCTTTCCCGGCACTGTGCCTGCAGGGATGACGGATGCCACCAGTGTGATGAGCGGCATCGACCTTTCTCCCACCTTTTGCGCCTTCGCCGGAGTGGCGGCTCCCGGATTGGACGGGGTTGACCGGTCCGGGGTCCTCAGGGGAAACCCGGCGCCCTATCCCAAGCCTCTTTTCTGGCAGTACGGGGCACCTCATGCGCAACTCCTCCCCGGGAAATGGGAACACCAATCGCCCTCATTTGCAGTGCGCGAAGGCCCCTGGAAACTGCTCGTCAATCCTGATGGCTCTGAATCCCGCCTCTATCATCTGATCGAAGATCCCGGTGAGAAGGACAATCGATTGACTTCGGAAGCCGCGCTGGCCAAAAAGCTGCAGCAGAAAATCAAAGTCTGGACTTTGGATGTCGGATTGGCTTTTAATGGTGAAGCCACCCTAGTGCCACCCCAGCCTGGGTTCCCCATCCGGATCAATGGACAGTGGGTTGGTTTGCAGAATCAGGGAGTCGGTATCGAAAAGTTGGACCTTCGGTTGGATGGAAAATCCTGGCTTTCTCTGGGAAGAAATTCAGCTCCCGATCTGGCCGGATCCAAAGCGATCCGCGTGACCGGAAATTTTGAGGCCATCGAACCGGGCGGCGTCATTTTGGCCCAAGGAGGGGACAAAACCGGCTATGCCCTTTATGTCAAAAACGGCAGACTGGTCTTTGTGGTCACGGCGGACTGGAATCGGACCGAACTGACCGGACCAAATCTCACACCCGGGCGTCATACCTTTGAAGCGGTCCGCTCCAAAGAAGGCCGGATGACGCTGCAGGTGGATGGCGTTGCGGCCGGCACCCGGGACGGGGCCGGGATATTTACGGGGAATCCGGGGGATTCGCTCGAGATCGGGGCGGACCTTGTCAAACCGGTCGGGGAATATGAAGTGCCCAATGCCTTTCATGGGATTTTGGGAGATCTTCAGATTCAAATCCGCTGATCCCCCTCTTCACTGTTCCCATGGACTGTTCGCAGTGCTCTATGCGTTAAGGCTGCCTTCTCCTTCTGTCGGTAGATGCCCAAAAACCGGTTCACGAAGAATCTGGAGGAGTCCTTGCCGGTCCCATCAGAATCGGTATGATTCCACTGATGAACCTGTGGACAAGAGTGCTTCTCATGCTCGGAGTCGTGGTTTCGGTGTCGGCCGTCTGGGCTGAACCGGAACGGTGCGATGTCATTGTGTATGGGGCGACTCCTGCCGGTGTCTGTGCGGCGATCGCCGCCGCCCGGGAGGGGGTTTCGGTATTGTTGTTGGAACCCACGGCCCATGTCGGCGGCGTCAACACCGGCGGGCTGTGCTTCAGCGATTCCAATCAAACCGTGCGTAGCACCGTGATGGGATTGTTCGATGAGTGGCACACCCGGATCGAGCGTGATTATGGACAGCGAGGCGTGACCCTGCCCTATCAGGTGGCAGTTAAGGACGGAAGTCGTTGGACCTATGAGCCCCATGTCGCCACCAAGATCACCCGGCAGATGCTGGAAGAAGCCGGGGTTCGGGTGTTGACCGGACAGGTCTTGCATAAAGTTGATAAAATGGGCCCTACTATTCGCAACTTGATTACCGGAGGTGGTGAATTCACAGGCAGTTGCTTTGTCGATGCCTCCTATGAGGGCGACCTGCTGGCTGCCGCCGGTGTCAGCTGGACGATCGGACGGGAATCCCGGAAGGCCTATGGGGAATCGTTGGCCGGGAAGCAGTATGCCAAGCCAAAGATGGAGATTTCAGGGAGGGACGAGCAGGGGCGTCTACTCCCCCTGCTCACCGGTGAGGATCCGGGGCCTGATGACGGGGGCGACCGCAATGTCATGGTCTACAGCTTCCGGCTTTGCCTGACCAAGGATTCTGCAAACCGCGTTCCTTTCCCTCCTCCGGCCCACTATGATCCCGGTAAGTACGAAGTGGTGCGTCGCTATTTCCAGCAGGAAACGAAACCGGTGTTGCTATGGGATCTGTATCCTTTGCCGGGTAACAAACTGGATGCCAACAACGGCATCTGGAAACAGTTTTCGATGGGCCTGGTGGGGGCTGGCAATGGCTGGTGTGAAGCCGGAGCAGCGGAGCGGGTGGGCATTTGGGAAGCCCACCGGCAATACACCTTGGAACTCTACCATTTCCTGACGACCGATCCCGTCGTGCCACAAGCCTTGCGTGAGGAGCT
>JADZAX010000456.1 GCA_020852405.1 Verrucomicrobiales bacterium | reverse complement strand
GGATGACCAGCGTGCCGACAGTATCGCGGCGTTGGGAGCGACATCCCTGTCCACGCCCCATCTCGACGAATTGGTCCTGCGCGGAACCGTCCTGACAAAAGCCACCTGCTCCTATCCGATCTGTGTCGTCAGCCGGGCCGAAATGTTCACTGGACGCCATTGCTGGGAAAATGGGGTGGATGGTTTGCAAGCGACACCAGATCCGAACCACGTTTACTGGCCCAAAGCCTTCCAAAATGCCGGATACACCACCGCCTACATCGGGAAATGGCATACCTCCGGACGGCCTTCACAGCATGGCATCACCCAAGTGGCCGCCCTTTTCTCCGGGGGAGGAAATGCGTGGTGGCAGAAGGGCCAAGTCGATGCCTTGGGAATTCCAGTCACTGGCTACAAAGGTTGGATTTTTCAAAATGACTCAGGAAAAAAACAATTTCCAGAATTGGGAGTAGGATTGAATCCGGACATCAGTCGGACCTTCGCGGATGCTGCCATTGGATTGATCCAAGACTTCTCGAGCAAAAAATCACCGTGGTTTTTACAGGTCAGTTTCACCGCCCCTCATGATCCGCTCTTCTTCCCGCCAAGCTCTTCCCCCAAGTGGAAAAACCGAGATGTTGCGCTACCCGCCAATTTCCTTCCACAACACCCCTTTGATCACGGGAACCTTCATGGAAGAGACGAGGAACTTCTCCCCTTCCCCCGCACCTTTGACTCTGTGAAAGCCACCCTCCGTGCTTACGATGCCGTCATCGATGATCTCGATCATCAGGTGGGGCGCATTTTGGCGGCGTTGGAGACTTCGGGGCAGCGAGGGAGGACCCTGATCATTTACAGTAGCGACCATGGTCTGGCCGTCGGAAGTCATGGTCTGCGGGGGAAGCAAAACCAGTATGAACACACCATCAATGTCCCCCTGATTTTGGCGGGCCCCGGTATCCCGCAAGGCCGCCGGAGTCCGGCTCAGGTCTATTTGAGGGAACTGTACCCCACCACCTGCGAACTCGCCGCCATTCCCATTCCGGCGACCGTCACCGCCAGGAGTTTTGCCCACCTCCTCCTCAGCGGCGAAGATTCCCACCACGATTATATTTTCGGATGCTTCACCGACACCCAGCGGATGATCCGGTCGGCGGAGGGGTGGAAATACATCCGCTACCCCAAGGCGGACCGGAAACAGCTATTCAATTTGGCTGCGGACCCCTTGGAAATGCATGATCTGTCGGGAGATCCGGCGCAGGCTCAGCGCCTCGGCATGCTGGCAGAAAAGCTCAACGCATGGAGGAGAGATGCCGGAGATCCGGCTCCCCTGCCATGATTTTTGCTACGGGTCTGGTACCGCCTTCAATTTCCATCGGGACCAACAGCCCTGCTTGAGTCTAAGAGTATCCGGCATTATCATGCGCAATGATCACTCTCACCCCCGCCGCCGCGGACCACATCCGCGCCTTAGTCCAAGATCGCGGAGAATCGCCGGAGACCCACGGCCTGCGCCTTTTCGTCGAAAAAGGAGGCTGCGCGGGCATGCAATATGCGATGAAAGTCAGCACTCCGGAGCCGGGCGACACCGAGATCCGCTCTGACGGCGCCCTTGTCCTGATCGATCGTGAGAGCGCCGACTGGCTCCGGGGAGTCGAAATCGATTACGCCGATACCCTGAACGATTCCGGCTTCAAAATCAATAATCCCAACGCCTCCCGTTCGTGCGGTTGCGGCACGAGTTTCGAACCGGCGAATAATTCCGCCCACTGATCCCACGGTCCCCCCCCTTTCCAATGTCCTCCCGCACCGCCGACGTTCGCGACAACGCTCAGGATGAAGAAGCCCCCATGCCTGGTGGCAACCTTTTCTTGTGGGGGGTGCTGATCGTTTTTCTCATCGCCCTCAATGCCTTCGCCTGGATCTTCTGCATCTTTGTTTTCGGAAACCCGGAAGTTCCCTTCAATTACAAGTTGCTCACCACACTGAACAAACTCGAAAATATCGAGGGATTCACTCCGGTGACCGCGCCACGCGGCAAATTCAAAGATGCCAAGGAGCTCTACCTTGAGCAATACCGATATTCGGATGAAGAATTGGAGGCCTTCAATGGACTGCTGAAGCGGGCCTATTTGGACAATTACGACGGAAAAAATTACGATGTGGTTTATTTGAGTGGCGAATTCAGGATCGAAAGTGCCCGACTGCTGACGAAGGACGACATTTTCCCTTACGGCTTCGCTATCATGGCACAAGCTGTCGACTTCCCCTCGGTGTATGTCGACTACATCCTGCCGGCGATGGATCCGAAAGATCCCACCTGGAAGGAGAAAAAAAAGCTTCTGGAGCTGACCAGGAACAAGAAAGACAAAGACAAGGACGCCTTGAAACAGTTGCGGGCCTTGGATAAGGTTTCCCAGGTGACGACCGAGGACCTCACCTCTCCTGTCTTTGCCATCGATGCCACCTTGAAAATTGATCAAAGTGAAACCTGCGCGACGTTTCTGCATGTCACCCGGTTGCAGGATGAAAAAATCTGCATCAGTGTCGTTCCCATGGTCGAGAAGGACCTCTCGTTGGGAGAAAACCGGCGCAGCCTCAAGCTCTCTCCACCGAGTGCGCTCAATCTGACGGGAACCAACAAATTCCCTCTGGCGGACCTGCCTGTGATGGCTCAAGCGCAACCCGAAGCCCCGCCAGCCGGGCCGGACACTACCAAGGAGCCAGCCCCAACGCCTTCCGGAGAGTGACTAGGGGGGCAAAGCCAGACTTTGCAATTCCGGCACAGAATCGGCAACTCCGGCAGGACCTTCGAGAAATTTCCTTTCCACCAGGCGGGCCGAAACAAAGCCGATGAAAATGTCGGCGTGAATCTCCACCGGCAGGCGAAATTCATCGTCCGAAACCCACAGGGTGGCACTTGTCATTTTGTCATAGGCGGCCAGAGCTAGGGTCCGGCGGTCCACCTTTTGGATCTCCACATCCACTTTGATGGTGGAAAAATCTTTCCCTTGGACATCCCGTTTTTCTGGACCTTTGACGATATAAGTCACCAGATAAGGAACATTGAACGGCTGGACAACCCGTTTGATGCGGTCGCCTTTTTCCAATTTCTGGCTACGCACATAAAGAATGGCTGAAAGCAGATCATCAGTCTGAGGATAGGCAAAAATGCGCCGCGAATACAAGGGCTTGTCTTTCTTGCCTGGCTTGGGCAGATACCTGGCTTCGGTAACCAAACGATCCTTGCGGAACTCGACCTGGAAATCAGTCTGTTCCCCCCCATCAATCTCAACGTGCCCGAAGTGATCCGTGCGCAGAGAAGCCCGATCCACGACCGACGCAAGGGTGCACTCATACGTCCAACGGGCTCTGGCAAAACCCGTGCTCGCAGCAGAGGACGTGCCGACCCAGAAAGCACCATTTTCCAGCAAATTCACCGTCACCTCCCCGGCTCCGACGGTATTGTTCCAACTCAACTTGTATAACACACTGCACGGCTTCATCGCCCCAAAAGGCCCTGGAAGCGACGGGGAAATTTCTTTGATCCAGTCCGGAGGAGGAACCGCAGATACCTTGACCTTCACCGGAACCGAGGTTCCGCTCTTGACGGAAGGCGTCGCAGACCCGTCATTCTGCGCGCGCAACGAAACCCCCACCCCGGAAATCAACAAAACCATCACCAACACCAGCCTCACCTTGGCAAAACCAGTGCCCTCTGAAATCAGTGAATGTGCTACGGGGGATTCTACCATGGGAAAGTTGGAAACACTGTTGGTTTGACCATCATCGTTGCACAGATCCACTGATTTGAAATCATTTTTCCAGACACGCCAGGCCTATGGAATACCCGCCATCCGCCGCGATTTTCGGGC
>JADZAX010000455.1 GCA_020852405.1 Verrucomicrobiales bacterium | reverse complement strand
TTTCGATGCCTCGCCCAACAAACTGGTTTCGGATTGGATTGGCGGGGAAGTCGACCATTTTCGTGCCCGGTGGAAAGCCCTCATGCGGGGCAGGTTCCGGGAGAAGGAATCACGCGCCGTCGGCTCCCCGGATATTGAGAATCAGAACCTCATTCTGTGGGGCGATCCCTCCTCAAACGAAGTGCTGCGAGATCTCCTGCCCAGGCTCCCGGTAAAAATCGTGTGGACGGAAAAAGAGCTGACCATCGGTGGAAAGACTTACGATGCCACCACCCATGTTCCGGCGCTGATCCTGCCCAATCCCCTCAGCCAGGAGCGTTATGTCGTGATCAACAGTGGACTGACTTTCCGTGAAGCGCATGACAAGACCAATTCCCAGCAGAATCCAAAGCTCCCTGACTGGGCGGTGCTCGATCTGACCCAGCCTCCCGATGCCACCAGTCCCGGCAAGGTCGTCGCGGCGGGTTTTTTCGACGAACAATGGCGTTTTTCGGACCAGCCCTGAGCTGTTGCCAGTGGCGGGTCAGCACTCCTCGCAGGAGGATCACCGCTTATTAGCCATCCGGCGGCTCCTGCCAATTCAGGGTACGATTTCGATTTTGCGGACTCGGCCACCTGTCCAGCGGTTCAACCAGGGCAAGCCCAGCACGGCAATCATGATGATGCCGGCCCCGCCATAGAAACCCGCGCTCATCCGTTCGGACTGACCGAGGAAAAGCGAGGCCATCAGGATGCCATACACGGGCTCCAGGTTGTAGACCACATTGACACTGAAAACCGAAATCCGACGCAACACATCCAGGTAACCGATGTAAGCCCCCACGGTGCAAACCAGCGCCAGGATCAACAGCCAACCCACATCGGGCCAGTCCGGGAGGCTCATCCGGCCGGAGCCCAGCACGGGGAGAAGGGCAAAGCAGGTGCCACAGGCCCCGATCATCTGCCAAGCACAGAGACGGACCGGATGGTGTTGCATCGTGAGTGACTTGTTGATTACGGAAAAGACGGCGGCGAAGACCGCGGATATCAATCCCACCGTGAAGCCCTGCCAGTATTTCATTTCAACCTGGTAGATCATCCAGACCGCCCCGACCACGACGGCGCCCACCAACAACTCGACCCAACTCCACTTCCAACTCCGGCGGATCATGGGTTCGAGGATCGAACACCAGATCATGATCGTCGGCATCGCCGCAAGGCAGACGGAAGCCGTGGCCAGCCGGGCGGAAAGAAAAAACAATACCCAGTGGACACCGATCAGCACCCCCGTTCCCAGCATGGGAAACAGGTGCTTGCGGGTCACCCGCAGGTTCACCCTCAGGATCCGTGCGATGATGATCAGCAGCAATGCGGCGATCCCGGTGCGCCAGATCGTCACTTCCACCGCAGGAATGCGGATGAGCTTGCCCAAAATGGAGGTAAACCCCCAGGCCAGGACCACCAGGTGAATCTGGAGATAATCGCGCATTCGGCAAAGAGGAGAGATCCTCAACGCTCCCTCACCCATCGCAGCAACAGCCCCTGACTGGGGCTGAAGAGATACGCCAGCAGCGCGAAAAGGCCCAGCACCACAATGATGGTCGAACTGATGTCCCAGTCCAAGGGATAGGCCAGAAAGAACGCCACGGTGGCCCCGAGCGCACCGATCAATCCCCCGCCCCAAAACATCCAGCGCGCATCGTTTGTCAGGAGGCGCATGGTGGCCGCGGGGATCGTCAGCAACCCGACGCTGAGAATGCAGCCGACCGCCTGTAGAGAGGAAACCAGCACCAGAATGACCACGGCGAATACGCCGTAATTCAACAGACGCACGGGCACCCCAAGACTCTGCGCGACATTCGGCTCGAACAGAAAGATCAGAAGAGGCCGCATCAGTGTGGTGAGGAAAAGCACGGTGCCGAAAGTGATGCCGTAGGCAATCCACATGTCGGAGTCGTTCATCCCCACGATGCTGCCGAAAAGCCATTCATCAAGTTTCTGCTGCAGTCCCAGGGTCCGCAGAATCAGCATTCCGGCGGCAAAGGACGCGGTGTAAAGAACTCCCAAAGCCGTCTCCTGATCGAGGCGCGAAGTGCGGGAGAGAAACAGCGAACCGAGCCCCACGAGGAGCGCCGCGATCGCCGCGCCTCCCAGAACACTCCATTGGGTCAGCCCAAAAAAGAGCACCGCCACCGCGATTCCCGGCAACAGGGAATGCGAAATGGTGCCCATTTTCAGGGAAGACCGACGCAACACGACGAGCGCGCTGACATAGCCATTGCCGAACCCGATCATGACGCAGGCGAGCAGGGCCCGCCGGGCGATGGGTTGATGGAAAAACTCGGTGAAATCGCTCATACCGTGCCAAAAGTCTCCTCGATGTTCGCTGGAGTGAACACTTCCTCCACTGGCCCGAAGGCGACGACATGACGACGCAGGAGGAGGACTTCGTCAAAAATGGCAGCGACGCTTCCCAGTTCATGATGGCTGGCGACAAGGAGACGCCCCTCGGCCGTCAGTTCTCCGAACAACTGGCAAAGCTGCTCCTGCGCGGGCTTGTCCAGCCCGGTGAAAGGTTCGTCGAGGATGAGCACGTGCGCCTCCTGGGCGAGGGCGCGGGCAATGAAGGTGCGCTGCTGCTGTCCGCCGGAAAGAGCCCCGATCTGCCGATTTTGCAAATCCGTCAGCTGCATCGTTTCCAAGGCCCGGTCCACGATGTCTTTGTCGTGTCTGCGGTAAGCGCCCCACCATCCGACCACCGGATACCGTCCCATCTCGACCAGCCCCCTCACGGTGACCGGGAAAAGCCAGTCAACTTCACTGCGTTGCGGAAGATAGGCGATTTCCCGGCTGGTCCCGTCGAGACGGCGGCCCCTCCAGAGAATCTCCCCGGAGTCAGGCTTGACGATGCCGGCCATGGTTTTGATCAGTGTGCTTTTGCCCGCTCCATTGGGTCCGACCAACGCCACACTGCGGCCGCAGCGGCTGTGCAGGTTGACCTGTTCGAGCGCCCGTGTCTCCCGGTAGGAAACCGAAAGATCCTTGACCCACAGCTCATGGCTCGCCGGGTGCCGTTGTCCCCCGCCCCAGCACACATGGTCATCCGCAGACGTCGGCTCCAGGAGTGATGCCGAAGGAGGATCAGAGGGGGCAGGTTTCATTCCGTCCAAACATACACCAGAAAGGACTCCAGCAAAGCGCCACCGGACCAGCGCGTCTCCGTCCGGCCCTCCAGCCCATCGGGTTCAACAGTGACACTCACTGCCGCATCGGGACTGGCCTCCGGCCATTCTCCTTCGAGCCGCCATTCCAGTCCGTCTTTGGTGACCGGCATCTCCACATCGAGCGAAACGACTCCGGCGGCCATGGACGCTCCGGCCAGCAGGTCCCGATCGCCCGCGAAGAGTTTCAGTGACCGGGGAGGATGAGAAACGCGCACGGTCACCGCAATCTGACGGGCGGCTTCGGTGGGAGCGGCGAGTTCCTCGTGGTTCTCCGAAGCGTGCATCCTGGCCCCCTCCTTTCCCGTGAGGTGAAGCAACGGCCATGCGATGATCCCCGCGAAAACCAGGACGAGGAGGATATGGAAGGGAGGGTAACCGCGCATGGGAAGGAGCCTCAGGGTTTCAATGCCGCCACGATGGCATCGACATTGTGCCGGGTCATGCTCTCAAAGGTGGAAGCTTCCGCAGTGGTGCCATCGCCGCTGAGTTCCCTTCCGACCTTGACCCCGGTTTGGCGGGCGATTTCGGAGAGCACCTTGGGATTCGCTCCCGTCTCTGGAAAAACCGCGCGAATTTTGTTGGTCTGGATCGCTTTGACAACCTCGGAAGTGTATTGCACCGACGCCGCTCCTTCCGCACTCAGGCCGAGCACAGGGATCGTTTTGAAACCGTATTCCTTGCAGAAATAGCCGAAGGCGGCGTGAGCGGTGACCAGTTTGCGATCACTCCGGGGAATTTGGGAGAGTTGTTTCTGGGCATAGGCCTTCACTGCGGAAATGCGCTGCCGGGCGGACTCGGCCCCGGCTTCGTAGGCGGCTTTGTTGGCCGGATCACCCGCCGTTAAGGCATCGGCGACGACCCCGGCGGCACGCTTCATGTTGTCGGAGCTCTGCCACCAGTGCGGATCAATTCCGCCGCGCGCGTGTTCCGGACAGCACATAAAGATGGACTGATCGGCAGAGATCTTGATCGAGGGCACCGTCCGTCCCACTTCGATGAGGGTCACTCCTCCGCCAAGACTGTCGCGTAGCTTGTCGAGGTAGGATTCCATTCCCTTGCCGGAGGCGAAGACAATGGTCGCCCCCCGCATCGCGGCGATGTCTTTGGCGGAAGGAGAAAAATGATGCAGATCAGTGCCCGGCTTGAGCACCTGGACGACTTCGACGTGATCGCCACCGACCTGTTTCACCAAATCCCCCACGATGGGATGGAGCGAGGCGACCTTGAGACCGGCGTCAACCCTGCCTGTCAGACTAGAAAGGGCGATCAACAATGGTAGGAGATATCGATGTTTCATGAGCAAGCGGGAGGTTGGAAGGAAACTGCCTGTTTATCTGACTTCGGCTCCACCCCAGTTGAAGCCGATCTGAAACCAGATGGAATGCTCGTCGCCGAACGAATCACTGTGGTCCCAATTGGATTGCACCCGCGTCAGCAGGGTGCGGTGCGAGTTGAGGTAATAGGTCATCACGGGAGACACCTGCCAGCGTTCGTCGAGCGCCATTTCCCCGATCCCGGACACCCAGCCCCCGCGCACCCCGGTTTCGAAACGGTCATTGATTCCCAGAACGAGCATGGAATAGGCCCCCATTTCATCCAGAGTGGCTGAATGGGATGTCTCTTCATGGTGGGCTCCATGCTCATCGTGGTCCGGGTCCTCATCCCCGGGCAGATGCCCGGAGAGCGCATCGATGCGACGCAACATGACCTCGTTCCGAAAACGCACCGACAGTCCGCCAGGCTCGTACCCATTTTCACGCCAGAGATACTCCAGCCCCCCCCCATTGAGAGAGGTATTCCGACCGTACGCATTGTCTCCCCAGGCTCCCGAGAGCGTGCCAGTGAATTGATGGAAGTCGTTGTAGTCGTATTTGGCGACGTAGTTGGCACCGGCGAGCCAACTATCAAAATTCGCCCCCTCCGCCTCGAAACCGGGCTCATTCCCACCGTGGGCGTGCCCGTGATCATGTTCATGGGCGCTGGGAAGCCCGCCGGCCGAAGCCGAAAGCGCCGAGGTCCACGGAGTCGGGAGATTCCACGTCACCTCGCCACCGACCGTTGCCAACTCCCCCTCCTGCAGGATTCGGCCATTCACGAGATTCTGATCGACATACAACCAGCCATGGTTGTGAAGGGCGTTTTGAAACCCAAACCGATTGAGAAACAACCCTCCGCGCAGTTCCAGATCAAATGGCAGATCAACGAGCTTGAGAAAGGCCTCCTCCCAAGCTCCATCGAAATGCCCCTCCCCGTCGGTAGTCGCGGAATAGGTGGCAAAGCCTTGAAGATGATCCCCGACGCGTAAGGAAGCCCCCGGCTCCAAGGCCTGCAAGGTGGCTTCCCCCTGGGGATCGTGGTGCCCGTTGGCGAGGGATTCGGGATCACCCGTGGAACCTCCAAAAACACCAAAGGCATGCAGGTGAGGGAAGAGAAACCCGCCCAGACTGACGCCATCTCCGGTCAACCAATCCACCGCAGAATCAGGAACCTTATCGGATCGCACGGGGGTTGAAACATCCGTCGGGGACGTTGTGGAATCCGCAGCTTCTTCGGCCATCCCAAGGTTCACGAAAGAAAACGCCATCAACGCAGGCAACGCCTTGGTGCGCAAGTTGCATTGAATTTTCATAAATTACAGAATGAAGAAAGAATGAATTTCGAATGTTACTGCAATAGGATTGCATCAGCGACCCGATCTTGCAAATGCTTTTTGCAATCAATTTGCACAAAAAGAGCCTGCCCGACCCACCGTTTGGGTCACGCCGAGCACATCGAGATGTGGAAGGCCCCGGCGAGGATCTCTCCCTTACGCTTTCTCCCGCTCCCCAAATATCGCGGTACCCACCCGGACTAGAGTGGCGCCCTCCGCGATGGCGACAGGGAAGTCGTGGCTCATGCCCATCGACAACTCAGGCAATCGGATCCCCTGCTCTTGTTCCAAGGCATCGCGGAGTTCCCTGAGCCGGGTGAAGGCGGGACGAGCGCCTTCTGCGTCTTCCGTGAAAGCAGGAATGGTCATCAGTCCCCGGATCTGCAACCGTGGCAGACGAAGCAACCTGGGCAAGGTCTCCCGGACGCTTTCAGCGGTAAAACCGTGCTTGGCGGGATCATCGGCCGCATTGACCTGCAACAGCACGGGAACGATGAGCCCCAGTTCTTCCGCGATCCGGTCGATGGCTTGGGCGAGTTCCGCGGAGTCCACACTCTCGATCATCCGGAACAAAGGCAGCGCCTTGCGCACTTTGTTCGTCTGGAGATGGCCGATGAGGTGCCAATCGAGATGATCCGGAAGCGCCGAAACTTTGCCGGCGGCCTCCTGGACGCGGTTCTCCCCAAAAAGGACCTGCCCTGCCGCTGCGGCTTCGGCGACGGCTTCGACGGAGTGATTCTTGCTCACGGCGACGAGCCGCACTGCTTCGAGTGCGCGGCCGGCGCGTTCCGCGGCGGCGGCCACCTGCGCGAGCACCGTTTGCAATCTTTCCGCGATCGCACTCATGGCTGGGACGCGGGCAATCGCCGGATTTCCACGTCGTCCCACATGCCGACATCGTCGAAGGAACCCAGTCCGATCAGGCCGGTGGCAAAGGTTTTGTCATGAGCTTCCATGGCCGGATGATTGAGATCATCGAAAAAGACCTGGATGAGTCCGCTCGACACCCGGCGCACCAGCTTGACGGTGTGCCAATGATTCTCCCGCCAAGGGGTGCCCGGGTTGGACGCTTCGGAGATCTTGATGCGGGGCGCATGGTTGACGATGAAGATCTGGTTGGCGTGATCATCCGCCTTCTCTCCAAAGTGGACATAGTAGAAATGGGCGGCGTCCTGATGTCCGAAAATGAGACACATGTCACGGTGACCGTAGGCGGCCTTGGTGGTGCGCACTTTGGCGGTGAGTTCGAAATCACCGAGCGGGGTGTCCTTTAATAGGGAGTAGTTGAACGGACTGCGATGGGGAGGCTCGTAGCGGGACTGCTGAAAGAGCTCATACACCGGATTGCCCTCCAGTTCCGTGACCCGCCAAGCCTTGGCGTCCGTGGGAACCCAGCGGGACGCCCCGGTGGAGAAATCCTCTTTCAAGACCGTGGCGTCCTCAGCGGGAGCTGTCCCGGAGGTCATGAGGGAGAATATTGAGGAAAGCAGCAACAGGGGATTTTTCACTGGGGAAAGTGTCGCCTCCATCCGGTGATTTATCAAGCATTCCCCTCCCATGGACTTGGATGCAGGCATGATCACGCAGGGAAATGCCGGATGATTTTAGCCAGCATTGCGTCCATTTTCCCTAGAAGAAATGCAGCGTCAGCCATGAACCAGAATACCTTCCCCTCCCTTTGGCTTGGACTAGCATTGTTGATGCTCGGTCCGGCCTGGCTTCGCGGCGGAGATCCGGCACCGGATGACACCGACCTGCATCTTTATCTTCAGGGACGCTTCGTTTTCGAAAAAAACTGCGTGCTTTGCCATGGCCGCAGTGGCAGGGGCGACGGCCCCTGGGCTGTGGAACTCACCGACAAACCACGCAATTTCCGGGTCGGCATTTTCAAATTCCGAAGCACCCCGTGCGGCTTTCTGCCGACCGATGATGACCTGCGCAACACCATCCGCTCGGGAATATCCGGCACCGCGATGCCTAAGTTCGACAATCTCCTGGAAAATGACCTGACCGCAGTGCTCACCTATATCAAGAGCCTCTCCCGACGGTGGAAGGACAAGGCTCTCCAGGCGAAGCCGGTGGATCTGCCGGAAGTTCCCGATGGGCTCCTGCGGGGAACTGATCTCGCGGCCCGGGCGACGGCGGGGCGTTCTCTTTTTCTCCTGACCTGTGCCACCTGCCATGGCGAAACCGGCCGGGGCGATGGTCCCGCTTCGAAAGGCCTGATGGATGTCTGGGAGCACCCCATCGTGCCGGCCAACCTGGGACTCCCCCACCACAAAAGCGGGGACTCCTTGGACCGCCTCTTCCGC
>JADZAX010000454.1 GCA_020852405.1 Verrucomicrobiales bacterium | reverse complement strand
TCCTTGTTCCAGTTGTGGATCAGGAGATCCCCGATCTGGTAGGCGGTGCCGCAGTTGAAGAGCGTTTTTTCATCCACGGTTTTGGTCTCGAGGGCAGCGAGCGCGGTGGTGATTTTGAACGTCGAAGCGGGAGGATAGGTCGCACGGAAGGCGCGCGCCATGAGAGGGATGTCCGGATCGGAGTTGAGATCTTTGAGCTTGGCGGCGGAAGGGGCCGGTATGAAATCATTGGGGTCGTACTGGGGCCAGGAAGCCAAGACGAGAATATCACCCGTGCGCACATCGGTGACGACGAACGCGCCACGGTGCACGTTGCGTTTGAGGATGCCTTCGGCGATCCGCTGCATCTCGGCATCGATGCTCAAAACCACCGTGTTGCCGGGACGGGGGCGCCGCAGCACTTCTTCTTTGACCTTGGTGCCGTCGGCTTCATAGAGCACGTCGATGCGGCCGGACTCGCCACGGAGCTGCCCGTCCAAACTCTCCTCCAGTCCGTCGACTCCGATGCCTTCGGGCCAGAGGGATTCCCCGTCCTGGATTTCACGGGTGCTCCAGGGCGGACTCTTGCCGACATAGCCGAGAACATGCGACATGAATGCTCCTTGAGGATAATGGCGCAGGTAGACAGGGTGGAGGACGACTCCGAGGAGAGGAGATTTGCGCAAGGTTTCAGCCTGATCCTCGTTGAGAGTGTCCGAGACCGGCAGCGGGAGCCACCGGCGGTTGTGATAGTGGGCGGAGGCCGTCTGGGCGGACAGTTTCCAGGTTCCTCCGAGCACGGAGTTGATGTGATCGACCCGCTCCCGGGCATAGGAAACGACCTCCTCGTCATCCGCTTTGCCCAAGAACGGAAAACTGATGGCGGCATAATAGGCGACCCGGGTCTGGGCGAGAGGATAGCCGTTGCGGTCCGTGATGAGCCCGCGGGGAGCCGGGACCGCCAACTGGAAAGTCCTGGCCTCGGTCCGTGAAGCAAGGCTGGCACCAATGCTCTTGCGTTCCGACTCCGCAGGGAGGGCGTCGGGATCCTTCTCCTGCGCGGGAAGGAATTGCGGAACCACCAGGGCCAAAAAGGCACAGCAGGCACCATTGAAAGAGGAGTGGATCATGAGAGGGGAACTGATGGCGCAGCGCTCAATGCAGACACATTACGCCACCCGGAACGCCAGTCTATCACCCTTTTTTCATGGCTCAACCGGCAGCGCTCTTTGCTCCGGCTTTTTCATTCACCTGTCCCCGGTACTGTCATCCTCCGGCGGAGAATGGACCCGGGTGAGATGACGTCCCGCGAACCAGAGCAGCGGAGGAATGGCAACACTCAGCCCCAGAGCTAGGGCGGGGTTTCCCCTTCCCACACTGCCGATACCCGCAAACGCGAAACCCAGCGGCAATGAACCGCACACCAGCGCCGGAAGAAAACGGGAAGCCGGCATTCTGGTAAGACCAGCCAGACAGGCTCCCACTTCCGCAAAAACCGGCAGCGCGCGCGTCCAGACCACGATCCACCCGCCTGCGGCAGCGAAGAGGTGCTCCCCACGTCGCAAATCTTTCTCCCCCACCAACCACAACGCCACCCGGTGCCCCAGCATCCGGCACAGGCCGTAGGCGGTGCATCCAGCGAGAAAGGCCCCGGCTGATCCGATCAATCCGCCCAACCAGGGCCCGTAGAGATATCCCAATCCAGAAATGACCACGGTGCTGGGCACGGGAAGGACCAGATCGGCCACCAGCAGCGCGATCCCCGCCAGCCAAGCCCAAGGACCCCAGTCCTGCATCCACGCCACGCTGCCCTCCTGGCTGAAGGCCTTCTCGAAATGATCTCCCCAAATCACAAAGGGAACAATGACCGCGAGAGCCAACGCAAGAGTGATCCAGAGGAGTCGCATGGGTTTTGCAGGAGGACAAAGGGAGTGCCCGCCACCCAACCGCTGCCACCTTGGGCATAAATTTCAACCGATTGAAGGAAAAAGAAGGAAGGAAATGGGAAAAATGGCTATGCTGGTGCCCCGGATAGGAGGACCGATTCACCCCGAATCACACCACCCCGGAGTCGTTCAGTGAACCCTCTCCACCACTAGTTTATGGCGAAATGCTACCATTTGGCGTTGCTCCAGCCCGATGAAGAGCCGGCTTTTTATACTCTGGCGGCAGACCGGGTGCTCTTGGGACGGGGTCGAGACAGCCGGATCCCGCTCGACGTGTCCTCGGTTTCGACCCGTCATTGTGAGTTGGAACGGACGGACAAGGGCTATCAGTTACGGGATTTGGGATCTAAAAACGGAACCTTGGTCAACGGACAGGCCGTCGGCAAAACTCCCGCTCTCTTGAACCACGGAGATCTACTGGTGCTCGGAGAATTGGTGACCTTTCACTATACCGAATCCGCGGAAATTAGTGACGCCTCCTCCCAGAAAAGGGCCGCCGAAGAGAGGGCCGGGCGCGAGCAGGCCAAGAAACCGATCCTGCCGCCGATGGTCAATCCCGTGGCCGCAGCGGTCGCGGCCGCCACGCAAAAGCTTCGACGATAACCTTTCGGAGCCTCGCAGGATTGGCAAGCGACGCAGAAAACGAGTCCACGAACAGTCATTCCTGGCGAAGACCCGCACGCCAAAGCCGCCACTCCCCACCTCCCCTCAGTCACCCCCACCTCGTCTGGCCTTCCCGCTTGCCAGAGGCGCGGGTGTCCGCGACAATGCGCTCTGATATGCCCAGCGAAACCAATATTCCCGCCATTGGTATCATCGGCGGCTCCGGACTCTACCAACTCCCAGGCCTCACCGAGGTCGAAGAAATCACGGTGGAGACCCCTTTCGGCCCCCCTTCGGACGTCATCATCCGTGGTATTCTGGCGGGGCGCCAGGTGTGCTTCCTGCCCCGCCACGGACGGGGGCACCGGTTGCTGCCAACCGAGCTCAATCACCGAGCCAATCTGTGGGCCCTGCGCTCCCTCGGGGTGCGGTGGATCATTGCGGTCACGGCGGTGGGCAGCCTGCGTGAAGAGTTGCCGCCCCGACACATCGTGTTGCCGGACCAGTTCTACGATCGGACCAGCCAACGACGGGATCACACCTTCTTTGGCGGAGGCATCGTGGCGCATGTGTCGTTTGGCGATCCCGTCTCCACAGGACTGCGGACGATCCTAGGCAACGCCATCGAGGAATTGGGGCTCTCATGCCAGAATGGGGGCACTTATGTGAACATGGACGGTCCAGCATTCTCCACCCGAGCAGAGTCCGAAACCTACCGGAAGTTGGGATTCGATATCATCGGGATGACCAATCTACCGGAAGCCAAGCTGGCCCGGGAAGCTGAAATCGCCCTCGCCACCCTGGCCCTGGTGACGGATTATGACTGCTGGAAGGTGGAGGAGGAAGCCGTATCGGCCTCAGCCGTGGTTGGACATCTCCATGCCAATGTGGACAATGCCAAATCCATCCTGGCCGCAGCGATTCCCAAGGTGCCCACAGTCCCCGACTGGCCGGAGCATCGCGCTCTGGACCAAGCCATCATGACGCCACGGGCACTCTGGCCGGAAGACACGACGGCCAAGCTGGCTCCCTTGGTCGGGCGATTCCTCAACGGAAGTGCGGATTGAAGTCTGGAAATTCTCAAAAAAACCTCCCTTTGTCCGATACGTCTTGCGATTTTTTTAAAATGCCTTTACTTTCGAGGTTTACCACGTTTCTCTTCAACGCTCTTCCTGCTTGAAATCTCTCTCTTTCTCTCAAATCTGGAGCCGGAGCGCTCTGCTGTTGGCCACCCTTGGACTGCTCAGCGGCTGCAAGGCTCCGCTGTTTGGATCCAAAAAGCAGGAAGAGGTTTACGTCGCCGGGGCTCCGGGGCAGCGCGGACCGGCCTATACCCCCGCTCCCGGTGGGGCTTGGAATCCCTCGATGAACGTGCCGCGGGGAGGCGTGGGGAACTCGGTGTCGTATTCACGCATCAATATCTCCCAGCCCATTGTGGCGATGACGTTTGACGACGGCCCCCACCCCTCCAACACGCCCCGCCTGCTTGACATGCTGCGCCAGCGCAACATCAAGGCTACTTTTTATGTGGTGGGAACCAACGCGCAACGCTACCCGGAAATCCTGCGCCGCATGGTCGCGGAAGGCCACGAGATCGGCAACCACACGCTCAACCACGCCTACATCAACAAGCTCTCCAACGACGGCATCCGCCGCGAGTTGACGGCCTCGCACCAGGCCATCGTCTCCGCCACAGGCATCGCCCCACGAACCATGCGCCCCCCCTACGGGGCCATCACCGCAGCCCAGAAGCAGTGGATCCGGTCGGAATTCGGCTATCCCAGCATCCTCTGGGCGGTCGATCCCGAGGACTGGAAACGGCCCGGTTCATCGGTCGTCGCCAACCGCATTCTCAGCCAAACCCGCCCCGGGGCCATCATCCTGGCCCACGACATCCACGCGCCCACCATCGATGCGATGCCAGCGGCGCTTGACGGGCTGCTCGCCAAAGGCTACCGCTTCGTGACGGTGACACAGCTCATCGCACTGGAGAACACTTCGGGTTGACCCTTCGCGGGACATACCCTCGGCAAGTTCCAGCGCGCCGGGTTCACCCGTGCGGATCGAGCAGCCCACCCCCTGACGGTCCGGACACCACGGGCCATCTGTGTCGCCAAAGAGGGTGATTCGTATCATCATGCTGGGCAACAATTACTTCAAAATCCGCTCCCGACTGGGCACTGCTGTCTACGCGCTGTCCCAGCTCGCAGAGTGGAGTGGTGTTCATCCAGGCCGCATCTCCATGCTGCGCAACCTGATGGCGAACTTGAAGGATCCCTTCCTTTTCACCGTGGTCGGGGAGGTCAACGCCGGCAAATCCACCCTGTTGAATGCGTTGTTCGGCCAGGACTTCTGCTCGACCAATGTCCTGCCAACCACGGACCGCATTGCGGTGTTCAAATATGGACGCGAGCCCCATGAATTTGACGTGTCCGAGGACATCGTGGAGGTCTACCGCCCGAACGATTTCTTGCGCGATTTCAACATCGTGGACACCCCGGGGACCAACAGCATCGAGGCCCGGCATCAGAGAATCACAGAACAATTCATTCCCCTCGCCGATCTCGTCATCTTTGTCTTTTCGGTGACCAACCCCTGGGGAGCCACCACTTGGGAACTGCTCGACCGTATCCACACCCAGTGGCGGAAAAAAATCATATTCGTCCTCCAGCAGTGCGATCTGCGGACCGAGGAGGAAGTCACCGCGATCCTGGAACATCTAAGGAGAACCGCCGCGCTGCGGTTCAAGCGGCAGTTCCCCACGTTCACCGTTTCGGCAAGGAATGCCTTCCTCGCCAAAACCAGCGGACTCGACAAGGAGCGCCTCTGGCGGGAAAGTCACATCGCCCCGCTGGAACAATACATCTCGGACGTGGTGGAAAGCTCCGAGACCCGGCTCATCAAGCTCATCAATGCCTGGCGTGGCACCTGCTATGTCCTCGGCGAAGTAAAAGAACGGCTCGTCACCGCTTCGGAGATCATCCGCGCGGACAACGAGCTGCTCAGCGGCCTGGAAAGTGCCGCCGCCCACCAGGAAGCCCGCACCCAGGGCAAATACGACGCCCTGTTCGACGCGCTCGACAAAACCTACATGGCGGCAGGCCTCCAAGCCGAGCCCCTGCTCCATTCCCGCCTCGGCATCCTGACCTCGCTCAGTCCCTCAACAAAAACCCCCGGACAGATCGAAGACCTCATCTTTGCGACCACCATGAAGGCGGTGCGCCGGAATGTGGCCAGCGCTGCGGCGGCGGTTCAGGATGATGTCGTGCAACTGTGGGAGCGGCTCTCGGGAGAATTGCAGGAACATTTCAATCTGAAGTTGAGCGTTGGAGAATCGGGGGATCCCGATTGGACCAATGCCCGGCAACGCATTGTCAATGAGATGGAGACGGCCACTTCCGCGCTGATCAAGGACCTCCATATCGCGACGGATCTCCGCGCTCTGTTTCTCCGGCGCTGCGCGGGAATGTGGACTTTCTTCCTCCTCGCCCTGGCCTCCCTCGGCGCGGGGGGATTTCTCCACTGGCGGGGCATTGAGCCCGCCAACATCATCTGCCTCGGCATTTCCGCACTTTTCCTGTTAAGCTCGGCAGTGTTTGGTCATTTCATGGTCAAACGCATCCGCCGGCTGTATGAGGACCGCCACTCCAGCCAGCGACAGGCGTTGGCCCAGGCCCAGCTGTCCACGTTCAAGCGGGGCATCAACTCGTTTTACCAGGATTTTGTCCGGCTGTTCGAACCTCTGCGCCGGGTCTGCCAGGAGCACCGCAGCAAGTACGAACCCCAATTGAACACCATCGAGCAATTGGAAAGCACGCTGGGAGACATCGAGCGGGTCCTCGCTCCGGTGGAAAAAGCACTCGCCGAGCGGGCCAACCAACAAGCGACCGCCTGACCACATTCATGTCTCTCCACGTCGATCTCTCCCCGTCGCTTCTCCAGGGATTCGTTCTCGATTCGGCAGCCAATGAGCGCGCCTGGGAGGTCATCCTTCAGGGCGGCTTTTTCATGTGGTGCATCATGGCCTGCTCCTTTGTGGCCCTGGCGATCGGAATCCACCGTCTTCTTGCCCTCCGCTGGTCCGTGGTGGTGCCACCGCCCGCCGTTGATGTGGTGGAACGCATCGATCAGGCCCTGCAAAAACGGGCCGGATTTCAGGCCGTCCGTCAATGGTTTGCCGAGGAGGACTCCCCTCTCGGCCGGATCGCCCAGGCAGCACTGTCTCCCGAGCATTACACTCCCGAGTCCTCGACCCAGGCCGTGGAGTCAGTCGCCCGGGAAGAAATGGTCCGCCTCCAGACGGGGATCGCCGCACTCGACGTGATCATCACGATCTCGCCCATGCTGGGACTGCTTGGCACGGTGAGCGGACTGGTCACGGTGTTCGGGACCCTTGGCGCCAGTCAGGACCTTTCCGATCCGAGTGTCATCGCGGCGGGAATCGCAGAGGCGCTCTACACCACCATCGCGGGCCTGGCCGTCGCCATTGTCGCGGTCATCGTCCACCGTTACCTGGACAAACGCATCGAGTCCATCTCGGTCCGGCTTGAAATTTTGGTGGGACAGCTCATCACCGCCTGGCCTCGCTGGGGTGGACCGGCGGCAGTGAATGGCTCGCATCCGGAAATGGGGTCCGGGGACCATTGGGATCCTCAACAGACCTCCGGAGAGCCTGACAGCCCTGCCGCCTAAGGACCTGCCGCCGTGAAATTCCTCTCCCAGAAACGCCCCCAGCCGACGATTCCCATCGTGTCGATGATCGACATTCTGGCGATCCTGCTCATTTTCTTCATCGTCACGACCACGTTCAAAAAGCGCCAGAGTCTGGTCAGTGTGAATCTTCCGCAATCGTCGGAATTGAAGAGCACCTCCGAAAAAAGTGCCCGTCTCGCCCTCGAAGTCTCCGCCGAAGGCGAGATGGTGCTCGATGGCACCCCGGTGACGTTCGAAAACCTCAGCACGTCCCTCGGGTTGGTAAAAAGTGCTCGGCCGGATGCCCGCATGGAACTGAAAGTCGACGGTGCGGTGCCACTGGAAACCGTGGTCAAAATTTGGGATTCCGCCACCCGGGCGGGGGTCAAGATCGCAGACATCCCACTGCGGATCCAGGTCAAGAAGTAACACCCCCCGACAGTTCCCCGGGCGGTCTCACTCCCCAAGCCATTGGGCGGTGAATTTTTCGATATCGGCATTCCTACCGAACAATATCAACCGGTCGCCCTCGTGGAAAACGAAGCTCGCGTCGGGAACCCCACGGACGGTGGCCCCGTCCTGCTCGTCATCGCGGACCTCCTGGGCTCCACAACGCACGGTCACCAGATTCAGTCCGTAATCGGCGCGAAGCCGGGATTCCTCAAGAGTCTTGCCGACAAGTCCCGCCGGGAGAGCCAGCTCCACAATGGCGTGGTTGCGATCCAACCCGAAATACCGGTGCACCGCCCGGTTGGTCAGTTGCCGGGAAAAGTAGGCTGCCGCGAGCGATTCCGCGCGGACTTTTCCGGTGACCTTCATGAGATCCAACAGGTGCTCCTGGACGGGGCTGATGACACGCGTGTAGACGCGCGGAACCCCCAGCTTTTGGCAATGTGCGGTGATCATCAGACTGGCTTCGAATCCCTCACCGATGGCGACGATGGCAGCATCCATCTGCCCCACGCCAAGCTGTTCCAAGGCTTCGTAGTCGGTGGCATCGGCCCGTGCGGCCAGGGAGACCTCGTCCTTGATGTCATCGATGTGGGCCCGGTTGTTGTCGACGGCCATGACTTCGTGACCGGCGCCCGCCAGTTCACGGCAGAGTGCGGTGCCGAAGTATCCCAGTCCCAGAACGGCGAATTTCATAAATGGTGAAGAGGTGTGGTGTCGTGAGCAGAATGGTCAGTTGAGAGGCAGTCCCGCCTCAGGCAGGGAATAGCGGCGCGGCACCGGAGTCCCCGCCACGGCGAGAGCAAAGGTGAGAATCCCGATCCTCCCGACGAACATGTTGAGAATGATGACCACCTTGGACCAGGGAGCGAGTTCCGTGGTGATGCCGCGGCTCAGACCGACGGTGCCGAATGCGCTGACGCATTCAAAGAGGATGTTTTCCGGATCAAGATCCGGATTGGCCATCGAAACCAGCACCGCGCTGACGGTGAGCCACAGCATGGACAGAAACAACGTGACCAGCGACCGCTCCACGACTGCCCGGGAGACGGAACGGTCGATGAGATGAACCTCGTGATGCCCCCGCAGAATGCGCCCCAATTCCGCCACCGCGATGGCCAGCGTCGTGGTTTTGACGCCCCCGGCGGTGCCCCCCGGACTGCCTCCGATGAACATCAGAAAGCAGCAAACGACGACCGTGGCAAAACCATAGGCCCCGAAGTCCGAGATGTTGAAACCCGCGGTGCGCAGGGTGACGGTGTTGAACAGAGCCTCCCAGCAGTGCTCCGGCGTCAGACTCCAGCGTTCCGTGACAAAGAACAGCAAGGCTCCAGAAATGAGGAGGATCGTGGTGACCCGGAGCGCGAGGCGGGTGTGCAACCGCACCCTCACGGCCGGCCGTCGCAGCCATTGCCAGCGGGGAAACAACACCCCCAGGGTGCGTGAAAGCAGGCGCCATCCGTAGGTCGGCAGGTCGGCGAGCACGGCAAAGCCGAGGCCACCGGCAACGATGAGAATCATCAGGATGACCTGGGCCGAACGGTCCTGAGACAGCGAGGCATCCCCCAGCCCCGCGCTGAAAGTCGAAAAACCCGCATTGCAAAAGGCGGAGACGGCATGAAAAGAGGCGTCCCACCACAGATGGGTGCCACGGGGAGGGTGGTCGCGCCACACCTGGTGCAGCCCGACGGCTCCGAGAATTTCGAACGCCAGGGTGAGGAGCACGATGGAACGCAGAAATTTGGCGACATGGCTTAAATTCTCCTCGCTGAGCAGATCCCCAAGACGGGCATGATCCCGCATCGAAACCCCCTGCCCGGCAACCAGGGCGATGAAGTAGGTCAAAGTCATGACCCCGAGACCGCCCAATTGAATGAGTCCCAGCAGGATGGCTTGGCCGGTGAAGGTCAGGTCGTGCTCCGTGTCCACCACCGCGAGGCCGGTGACGCAGACCGCGCTGGTGCTGGTGAAAGCCGCGTCGAGCCATGTCAGGCCATGCCGGGAGGCATTGGGCATTTTGAGAAGCAACAGGCCCGCCACCATCGCGAAAAGAAAACTGCCGGCGAAGAGCAGCCCCGGCCGGGTTTTTTGCAGCAACCGTCCCTGGGCCAGCTGCATGAGATGCAGAACCGCCGGAATCACGATCGAAAGCTGGATCACGGCCAGGGTTGCCAGCACCGCGGTCCGTGCCTCGAAAACCAACCCGAACCAATGACGCAGGTGATCCCCCAGACCGAGCCGGGCGACGGCCAGCACAAGGAGTGCCCCCACCACCGCATAGCGCTGCCAACTCCGCTTCTGGGGCGTAAAAATCGCGACCCCGACTTCCGCGACAATGCTCAATCCCACCAGCACCCACGTCGTGAATTCCATCGTGGCGGCTTGTGCATCATCCAGCGGCCAGCCGATCTCAGCCACCAGCACCGCCACGGCAACGGCAGCAGTGAGTCCCTGGAGCACTACCAGCCACTTCCAAGGCAATGTCTGGGCGGAGGCTGACTTCATCAAAACTTTGACAGACACCCTTACCACCGCTGCCCGGCTCGGCAACGGGAAATCAAAAGGCTGCCCCGGGCGCCACGGGAGGCCACCATGCGGCAATCTTCCTTGCATTTCCCGGAGGCTGCGGAAAGATCACCTACCACATGGGAACCCTGAGTGTTTGGAAAAAGCTGCGTCATTCGGTGGAGGCGTCACTGTTGAGGTTGGCAGTGTTTCTCATCCCCCGCCTCTCAAGGCGTGCCCTGATGGCGCTGGCCCGGACCCTCGGCACGCTTGCCTGGATGTTTGATTTCCGGGGTCGCGCCACCGCGATGGAGAATCTCCGGGTCGTTTTTGGTGACACCCTTACCTCATCCGGGCGTCGCCGGATCGCCCGGAAATCCTATGAGCATTTCGCGCGCACCATGCTGGACCAGTTCTGGAGCCGGCGTCTCACGGCGGACAACTTCCTCGATTATTGCACATTTGAACTTGAGGATGAAGCATCTCTGGAGGCAGCCCGCGAATCCGGGGCGATCTGGGTCACTCCCCATTATTCGAATTTTGAATGGATCGCGTTCATCATGGGATTCCGCGGCTACCATTTCACAGTGGTCGCCCAGGATTTCAAAAATCCCCAAATCACTCCGATCTTCACCGCCAACCGGCAGGGGAGCGGGCACCAGGTCATTCCTCAGCAGGGAGCCATGCTCCGTCTCCTGAAAAACCTCAAAGTGGGGGGACACGCGGCCTTCCTCACCGACCTCAATGTCAAACCCAGCAAGACCGCCGCAGTGATCCGGTGCTTCGGGCGCAAGACCTGCGTCACCACCCTGCATTCCCAACTGATGCGGCGCACCCGGCTGCCAGTGATCCCAGGTCTCTGTATTCCAAAAGACGACGGCACCTACCGCATGCTGGGATTCCACCCCATCCAACTCCCCCCGGATGCGACCGATGCCGAAATTGCCCAAGCCTGCTGGGACGTTTTTGAAGCCAAGCTGCGGGAGGAACCGGCGCCCTGGCTCTGGATGTATAAACATTGGCGTTACCTTCCCGAGGAGGGCGATCCGGCCCACGGCCCCGTGACAGTGTCCTATCCCTCCTACGCACAGGCATCCAAGGCATTCCGCAAACTCGATGCCAGCCAGACCAAGGTGGAGCGCTGAGTCCGTCACTCCCCGTCGGCGCTTTCCCGGGCGGCTTTCGCCTTGGACCGGGCTTCGGAGAAAAAGCTCCGCAGCAGCGCCAGACAGTCCTCCCCGAGGACATCGCTCGTGATCGCAGCCTGATGGTTGAGAACCCCGCTTTGCAGGAGATTGATCCATCCCCCGGCGGCCCCACCTTTCGCATCCGGACAACCGAAAATGACCCGGCGGATCCGGCAATGCACGATGGCTCCGGCACACATGGGACAGGGCTCCTTCGTCACGTAGAGATCACAGTCGGTCAAACGCCAGTCTCCCAAGGTGCTCTGGGCCTGAGTCAGCGCCAGCATTTCAGCATGGGCGGTCGCATCATGGAGCAGTTCCACCTGGTTGAAAGCCCGGGCGATGATCCGCCCTTCGTGCACGATGACCGCCCCGATGGGAACTTCTTCGGCCCGGAAGGCCCGCTGTGCCTGACGCAGGGCTTCCGCCATGAAATGACGGTCACTCGACAGATCGATCATCGGTTCTGGAAACCGGGGGGCGCTGGCTGGGGGAATGTCGGCGTCTGAGACCATGGGAGAGTTGAAAGGGCAGGAACCACACCTTGTTCCCAGCCTACCGGTTTTTCAATGGAGGAATTCTCCCCCTTTCCGGGCCGGAGCGCGAACCTCGAATTCTCTTTGCACAGTGCCTCAGGGCCGGAGATAGTGGATAAACCATGCCTCACGACTGCCAGCAACGCATCATTGCACCCTCCATGCTCGCCGCCGACTGGAGCCGGGTCGCGGAGGAATGCCGTCGTGCCGAAACCAGCGGCGGGGACTGGCTTCATCTCGATGTCATGGATGGGCATTTCGTCGACAACATTTCCTTTGGACCGCAGTTCGTGTCCATCGTGCGTCCCTGCACGGAACTGTTCCTCGACGTTCACCTCATGATCACGAATCCGGACCACTATTTTCCCCGTTTCGTCAAGGCAGGAGCCGAAAACATCACCGTCCACGTCGAAGCCGATCATGACGTCAGCCGCACCCTGGCCGGCATCCGCGAAGCGGGCTGCCGCTGCGGACTGGCCTTGAATCCTGACACGGCCTTCGATGAGGTCCTCCCCTACCTTGATCAGATCGATCTCCTCCTCGTCATGACCGTCCGCCCTGGATTTGGCGGGCAGGCATTCATGGAGGAGGAGACCATGCCGAAAGTCGCCGCTGCCCTCGCCGAGCGTGAGCGGCGTGGCTTGGGCTACCATATCGAGGTCGATGGCGGCATCGATCAGAGAACAGCTCCCATCGCGGCGCGCCACGGGGCCAATGTCCTCGTCGCCGGAACCTCGCTGTTTGGTGCCTCCGACATGGCGGCTGCCATCGGGGGAATGCGAAAAGGGTGAATCAGGGGCATCACCGTTTGCCCTGGCGGATCTTTAAAGATTCCGTGATGCGGGCATAACCTTCGACCACTGACCGGGCGCTCTGACCGGATTCTGCAGCGATTTTCTCAATTTCCGCCACCATTTCAGCGGCATTGTTTCTGGAAGCATGTTGAACATCCCGCTTCCAGATTTCCACGCAGGTTGCCAACAGATCGCGTCCCCGCAGGGTAATCCGGAGCAAACGGGCCAGGCCGGAACCCGCATCCAGCCCCACCAGGGCTCCCTCACTCAGGCCCCGGTCCAGCTCGGCGTTTCTGGGCACCAACGAGGAAGCTCCGCGCCAGGCAAAGAGAGCCAGGAAAACGAGC
>JADZAX010000453.1 GCA_020852405.1 Verrucomicrobiales bacterium | reverse complement strand
TGAATGGCTATTCCGCCTTTGCCTTGTTCTTCTTTTTCGGTTTGGCGTCGTCCTTCGGAGGAATCAGTCCATCATCGGGCTGGTTCCAGAGGCGCCACGGATCATCCAACCGCCGCATTTCGGAAAGCAGCAACGCCTCCATTTCCGCCAGCTTTTCCGCATATTTCGGATCACCGGCGAGATTCACCTGATTTTCCGCAGGCCGGATGCCGCTCGCCTTCATCACCTCTGGATCGTGGTGCTCCTTGAGAAATTCATTCGGATTCTCAGCCAGATTGAACAACTGCTTTTCCCGCACCCGTCCCTCCATCACGTCGTATTGGATCAATTTCCAATCTCCCTTTTTGACGCTTCGCATTCCCGGCTTGGTTCCTCCATTGTAGGCTCCGTAGAGCACCTCCCGGATCGTTTCTTTCTCGCCCATCAGGACGGGTTTGAACGAGATTCCTTCGTTCGAGTCGGGTGCAGGAACACCCGTCAGATCGCAGATCGTGGCCAGCGAATCGAGGAGGTAGATGTTGCCTTTGGCCCGGGAACCCGGCTTGATGCCCGGACCCTTCACGATATAAGGAACGCGCCAAGTGTGCTCGTAGAGATTCTGCTTCCCCTGGAGACCGTGCCGACCGATGGCGATGCCGTGGTCCGAAGTGTAAAAAATATAAGTGTTCTCCAGTTCTCCCATTTCTTTCAGCCTGGCGAGGACTTTGCCGAGCTGAATGTCAATGTTCTCGGAGCAGGCGAACTCCCGTCCCACTTCATTGCGGATGGTCCGCTCGTCCCGCTTTTCCCAGACACCGCTGACAGCGACCTCGTCCCGCAATCCGGGGTGCCCATGGGGAAAGGGATGCGCCGGAAGCCAGTTGACCGGCAAAGGCGGTAGCAATGGATTCTCCGGCGGAACAGCATTTTTGTCTGTGTGGTTCACCGCCCCGTAATTCGCGAGGAGTTCCGGTTTGCCGTCTCGGGTGTCATGAGGATGGGAAAAGCCGAAATAGATCAGAAAGGGATCGGTGTCCTTGGCCGTTTCGCGGTCATGAAGGTAGTTCAAGACCTGATCGGCATGCCAGGCACTGCCGGTTTCATCGGTGCCTCCGCGTTTTTCAGCGTCGTGCCGCACGGTGAACTGCCGGTTGGCCCCCTCGTAACTGTTGCCCTTCTTGCAGGTGCGCATGGTGTCGTAGCCGGCCCGGTTGAAGACCGCTGCCATCGTGTTCTTTTCCAATTCCGGAGGGCAATGGGTTTTTGCTCCGGGACCGATGGGCAAATGCCAGACCGTGCGCCCGCTCATGATCATGTGGCGGGACGGCGTGCAGACCGCGCCGACGAAGGCTCCCATGTGATGCGCGGCGTCAAAGGTCATGCCTTCTGCGGCCAGACGTTCGATGTTCGGCGCCTCCATTGGAGATGCGGGATTGTAAAACTTTAAGTCGAAGGGGGACTGGTCATCAACCAGGACGAACAAGATATTGGGCCGGGATGGAGCCCCCACGGCCATGGCGGCCGGAAGGCACAGTCCGGCGCAAATCCAGGTTTTGAAAGCGGCAAGGTGATGATTCATGAAAATCCTTGGTCAGGGCCAGGAAGGCCAAAGGTCATTGGGGATTTTTTGCGGATGGTTTGGCTTTCTTTCTTGGAGGGGAGGGCTTGAACTTGCCTTCGGGATCCATCTGCCGGAGCAATGCCTCGTCCGGTCCTCCTCCGAACTGTTTCCAATAGAGCGCCTTGAGAGGATTGATCTTCGGCCCCCGGACGTCCTCATTGACGAAACGGGGTTCCGTTTTCTCCCACCAGGCTTCAAAATCGCCCCGCAGCTTGGCGACCTCGTCGGAGTGTTGGTCCAACACATTCGTGTTCTCACCCCGGTCCGCATGCAGGTCGTAAAGTTCCAGGTTGTTGACGAGCCGGTAACGATCATCACGGATGGAGTAGTTGCTGTATTTTCCCTGGGCGATCTGTCCCGCGGGCCAGCGTCCGACATGGGTCACAAGAGTCCGGTCAGACCAATCGGCTTTCGGATTTTCCAACAGCGGAACCAAGCTCCGCCCATCCCACTGTTTCTGCAGCTCCGGAGTGGGAGCAATGCCGACAATTTCCATAAAGGTCGGAAACAGATCAATGTGGGCAGCGAGAGCATTGCACTCTGCCCCGGCAGTGATGTGTCCCGGCCATCGCCAGAATGAAGGGGCGTGGGTCCCTCCATGGTAAGGCGTGCCTTTGCCGCCGCGGAACCCACCACTGTAGAGTTTGGTGAAAGTGCCGCCATTGTCCGAAAGAAAAAAGACGAGCGTGTTTTCCTCCAGCCCCCATTCTTTGAGTTTGCCAAGCAGATTGCCGACATTCTCATCAATGTTGGTGATCATGGAATAGTAGGCCACCGCGCCCGCGTCCAATTTCTGGCCGTCAATTTCCTTGCCTTCATACAGGGCATCGTATTTCGGTCCCGGAGAGATGTAGGGGGCATGGGGCGCATTCGGCGTGAGATAGGTGAAGAACGGGGTGCCGGCCTTGGCCTTCTCCCCGATCCACCGCAAGGCCTGGGCGAAAAAGAGGTCGGTGCAGTAGCCTTTCTCTTTCACAATGGTTCCATTGTGGAGCAGCGCCGGGTTGTGGTAGGGGTTCCCGGGAAAATCCCCGCAACTCCCGGCGTAGGTCTGACCGATGCCTCCACCTCCGTGGATGTAGACCTCGTCGAATCCCCGCTGGTCGGGCTGGTATTCGGCCTCGTCCCCGAGGTGCCATTTTCCGAAAATCCCGGTGGAGTAGCCGGCGGTTTTCAACACCGACGGCAGGGTGATGGTGTCGAGCGACATGCGCTCGCGCTCAAAGATCGTGTGGGTCACTCCGTTGCGGAATTCATGGCGACCGCTCATGATGGCGGACCGGGTCGGAGCGCAGGTCGGGCTGACGTGGAAATCGGTAAAACTGAGACTTTCCCCCTTGAGCCGGTTCAAGTTGGGGGTCTGAATGAGGGGGTTGCCATGAATGCCCATGTCTCCCCAGCCCATGTCATCGGGCATGATGATGATAATGTTGGGCTTCGTGCCGGCCAAGGGAGCGGCATCCAAGGACGTCTGCCCGGTCAGTGCGAGCGAAGCCGCGAGAAGGAGGAGGTGTGTTTTCATAAGATTACCGTAGTGGGAGCGATGGAACCCCGCCAACCAGGCAGTGACTCCCGCAGGACGTCATCACGCCGGGCAGCGGAGCAACCCGGAGGAATCGGGGAAAGGTTTATTTGGATTCAACCACGATTTCACCTTTCATGACAACCCAATGCCCTGGAAAAGTGCAGAGGAACGGATAGACGCCCGGATCGTTGGGCGCATGGAAGCGCAGAACCTGGGCGGTGTTGGGCATCAAAAGTTTGGTGTGGTGGAGGATTTTGTCCGATGGCGGGATGAAATCCTTGGCCATGCCTTCCGGATCTTTGGCCATTTCATTGCCCGCCATTCCCACCTCCTCCAAGGCGCCAGGTTTTACAATGGCGAGATTGTGGGGAGTGGCGTCCGGATTCTTGAGCACCAGCCTCACCGGCTGTCCGACGTTGACAGTGAACCGGTTTTGATCGAACAGCATCCGTTCCGGCAGACAGGAGAGGGCCAGCTTGGCAAGTCCGGACTGCTGATCGAAAGCCTCCGCGGCTTCGTTTGAAAGATCGTCGTCACTTTTGACAAACTGGATCTTCTGCTCTTTTTGGCCCGCTTTGATGATCGGGCCGAGACGTGCGGCCAGCGCGGCATCGCCCTGCCAATGCGGGAGCAACGCCGCGGAACCCAGCGAGCACGTCACAGCATACTTGAGGTGGTCACCCATGGGATGGTCGAGGATCGGAAGAATGGCCAACAACGCCTCCTTGCTGCCGATGTAGCTGGCGGCTATCGCCGCTTCCAGCCGGACGGCACCGTTTGCATCCTCTGCCCGGGCCCGCAGTTCCCTGGCGCCATCCTCAGGGAGATCCCCGTGCCAGTATCGAAGTTGGTGCGTGGCCGCCGCCCGGGCCTGTGGTTCATCACAATGCAGCAACTCCAGCAACAACTCCGGACGGCTCACTCCGAGGTTGCGGTAGAGCCACAGTCCTTCGACCTGATGATGTCGGAAACGGAGATCTTGCCGATCCAAAGCGTCCACCCAGACGTCCAGAGCCTTCGCAACCTCCAGCGGATCCCGTTCCCGCAACTCACGCTTGGTCCAATAACGGTAGCGGTATTCCCGTCGCTTCAGGTTTTCCAACAAGTCTGCAAGAGAAGCACCGGCGATGGGTGGAGGATCCTGCAGCGTCGCGCCTTTCGGGACGATGCGCCAGATGCGGCCACTGCTCCGGTCCCGGCGAGGATCGCGTAGGGAATACTGGGCATGCCCTTTGACCGGATTGTACCAATCACACACATAGAGATCCCCCCGGGGACCGAACCGGATGTCGGTGGGAATGAAGCTCAGGTTTTCCGAAAAAATCAGGTCGCTCTGGTATTCTTCCTCGAAATGGTCGTCTTTTTCCAGCCAGCGGTGGATTTCCACCCGGTTGGTGGGCTTGTAACGCACCTTGACAAAGCCCCCTTGCATGGCTTCGGGCCAGAAGGCAAAGTCAACAAACTCATGCCCACAGACGCCGGAATAGGCGGGTAATTTCCCGGCCGCCGGATGTTGCGCGGGGTAGGGGGGATTCAGCGCCTGAAAAGCGGAGGCGAAAATGGGATGACTGGCCACGTGATGCCCCCAATCGTCGAAGGTCACGCCCCATGGATTCGTGTTGGGGTAATTGCCAAAGGAAATCAGACGCTGCGTCGCCGGACGGAAGCTGAACCAGGCGCTGTTGGCGGCCCTCACCGGACCATAGGGCGTCTCCACTTGGGAATGGTGGAAAATGGACTCCCGGAACAGCAGGTCGCCGTCCGGAGTCCACACGAAATCGTGCAGAGCGTGATGACTGTCCTCGGTCCCAAATCCGGTTAGAACCCGCTCCTGGGTGTCCGCCTTCCCGTCTCCGTCCGTGTCGCGGACCAGGCTCAAGTGCGGCTCGTCGGAAACGTAAATGCCATCCTTGGTCAGCTCAAAGGAGAGGGGGATGTGGAGGTTGTCGGCCCAGACGGTGCTCTTGTCCGCTTTGCCATCATGGTCGGTATCCTCAAGAATCACCATCTTGTCGTGGGGTTCGTCACCCGGGTAGACATGGGGATAAGTGGTGGAGCAGGAGACCCAGAGCCGCCCGCGGGCATCCCACCGCATTTGAATGGGATTGGCGATTTCAGGGAATTCGACTTCTGAGGCGAAGAGATTGACCTCGAACCGGTCATCAATGCGGAAGGCTTTCATTTCGTCAGCGGGAGAGAGCCATTCATTGGCGCCCCGGGCTTCGATGACCGCATCTAACGGTGGCACATTGGAATCATCCACGAGCAGGGCCGCAATTTTTTTGCCGGCCGCGAGATCCCAGATCCGTTGATCCCGGTTCTCGGTCAAAACCTCAAAATTCCGCATCGCGGGAAGGAAATCCAAATAGCCGTAATCCTTGTTTCGACCTCCAGTGTAATAAAACGTGTTCAGTGGCCGGTAACGGCGGAAGTATTGCCGGTCTTTGTCCACAACCGCCAAGCGGACGGCTTCGTCCAGAGGTGGAGGAGTGGTGCCGCCGAGTTCACGAAAGAGTTCGTTCGCCACCAGTGCGTATCCCTCGGCATTGAGGTGGACTCCATTGATCGTCAATGTGGTTGCGGCATTGGCCAACGGCGCCCGGGTGGCTTCGTAGAGATTGACAAAACCCACCCGTTGTTCTGCGGCAACTTCTTCCATGGCCTTGGTATAGGCGGAGAGCCGTTCGTTGTTGAGATCGGCCGCAGGCACGCCGGGCACGTTTTCATTGGCAATGGGGGACAGGAGGACCAGCCGGGGACCGGTTTTCCCATTGAATGCGGAGGTTTTCATGTCAAGGACCCACGCCGTCAGCTTTGCTTTGAATTCACCGATGCGTTCGAGGCCGGCGAAGGACTCGTTGAAGCCGAATGCCGCCAGAATGGTGTCGATTTTCTCACGCGTCAGGTGCTGCTTGACGGTGGCAAAATTCTCCGGGCGGGGTTGCAGGTCCACCTCGTCCGCCGACCACGCAAAGGTGCGGAAGACGAGGGATTTGCCGCGGTGGGCAGTCTGCAGGAGCGCTTCGATCCTACCAAAATCCTGGGCCCGGTCGAGCAGGGTGTTGCCCACAAAAGCGATGCGTTCCCCGGGATGGAATTCAAGGGGAAGGATCGTTGGGACCGGCCCAGTCCTGGAGGGCAAAGGTGCCGTTTGCTCGTAAATACCAAACTCCACGAGTCCGGGGTCAGCCGGAGGACCAGGACTTTTGGTCTGCTGGTGCTTTGCATCCTTTTTGTTACCATCCATCTTTTGCTCGCTCGGCTTTACCGGGATCGGGGTTTGCGGGTGGGCGGTTTGAGCCCCGCAGACCAGGGTCAAAAGCAGCAGGAACAGTAAAGGCAGTCGGTATTTCATGAAATGGTGGAGACAATGAGTTCATCGTCATCCCGGCCCCGGGACTAGCGAAATTTCGATCATATGGCCTTCCAAGCCGTTGGCGGAAGGGTAGAAGTCACGAAGCAGGGGCATTTTACGAAGCAGCCTGCACCCACTGAAAAAGGGGAGAGAGTGCCTCCCGCAACCCCGGCAGGCGAAAAGATTTGAGGTTTATTGCTGGATTTGCTAGCCTTGCGACCCTGAATCCGGCCCGCGGGTCGGTTGTCACCAACCCGTCGCTTCCGCACACTTTGCATCACTCATGAACACCAACATCGAATCCATCCTGAACGAACACCGGGTTTTCACGCCGGCCGCAACCTTTTCTGGACAGGCCCACGTGAAAAGCATGGAGGATTACGAAGCGATCTACCAAAAATCAGTGGCCGATCCGGAATCGTGGTGGGCGGAACAGGCGGGTCACCTTCACTGGCAACAACCTTGGAATCAAATCCTCGACTGGTCGAATCCTCCGTTTGCCCAATGGTTCCTGGGTGGAAAAATCAATGTTGCGGAAAACTGTCTGGATCGCCATGTCACCGCCGGCAAAGGGGACCGCATCGCCCTGCGCTGGGAAGGTGAACCGGGAGACCGGCGTGACATTACCTACAGCCAACTGCTTGAAATGGTGTGTCGTGCCGCCAATGCCTTGAAGGCCCACGGGGTCCAGGCCGGGGACCGGGTGTTGATTTACATGCCGATGATCCCGGAAGCAGCCGCAGCCATGCTGGCCTGCGCCCGCATCGGCGCGGTGCACTCGGTGGTCTTCGGTGGATTCTCGGCAACGGCCATCAAGGACCGGCTCGAGGACTCCAAAGCCACGGCCATCATCACCGCCGACGGTGGTTGGCGCCGTGGCAATGTGGTCCCGCTGAAAGCCAACGTCGATGAGGCATTGACTCAGTATGACGGGGTCCACACGGTGCTGGTGGTGAAACGGTGCGGCAATGATGTCACGATGACGGAGGGCCGGGACCGCTGGTGGGATGAAGAATGCGCCGCCGTCGCGGCAAATTGTCCGGCCGAGGGCTTTGACGCCGAACACCCGCTCTACATCCTCTACACATCCGGATCGACCGGGAAACCCAAGGGCATTCTCCACACTTCCGGAGGATACCTGACCGGTGCCGCGACCACCTTCCGCTACATTTTCGACCACCAGGATTCCGACGTTTTCTGGTGCACTGCCGATGTCGGCTGGGTCACCGGGCACAGCTATATCGTCTATGGCCCGATGGCAAATGGGGCCACCCAAGTCATGTATGAGGGGGCTCCCAACACCCCGGACTGGGACCGGTTCTGGAAAATCATCGCCGACCACAAGGTGACCGTCTTCTACACCGCCCCGACAGCCATCCGTGCCTTCATCAAGGCGGGCGACCAGCACGTCGACAAACACGACCTCAGTTCGCTGCGGCTGCTTGGCTCCGTCGGAGAACCGATCAACCCGGAAGCCTGGATCTGGTACCATCAGAAAATCGGAGCCGGACGCTGCCCCATCGTCGATACTTGGTGGCAAACTGAAACCGGGGCGATTTTGATTTCACCCATTCCGGGAGCCACCCCGCTCAAGCCCGGAACCGCGACTCGTCCCTTTTTCGGGATCGATGCGGCCATTCTGGATGAAACCGGACAGGAATGCGGTCCCAACGAGGGGGGCAAGCTGGTCATCCGCAAGCCTTGGCCGAGCATGCTGCGGACTCTCTGGGGGGATCCGGAACGGTTCAAAGCCACCTATTGGTCGGAATATGAGGGAATTTACCTCGCCGGAGACGGCGCTCGTCGAGATGAGGATGGTTATTTCTGGATCGTGGGACGTCTCGACGACGTGCTCAATGTCTCCGGCCACCGGTTGGGCACGGCCGAAGTGGAAAGTGCCCTCGTTTCCCATCCTGCCGTCGCCGAAGCCGCCGTTGTGGGTCGTCCCGATGAAATCAAAGGCCAGGGGGTCGTGGCTTTCGTCACCGTGAAAACCGGGGTGCCCACCAGCAAGGAGCTGGCCCTGGAATTGCGGAACCATGTCGCCAAAGAGATCGGCGCCATCGCCAAACCCGATGACATCCGCTTTGCCGCCACCCTGCCCAAGACCCGTAGCGGCAAAATCATGCGACGCCTTCTCAAGGAAATTGTGTCCAGCGGCGAGGTCAAAGGGGATGTCACCACCCTGGAAGATTTCAATGCGGTGGCCAGCCTGCAAGGCAAAGGCGACGAGGAATGAAGTGGTTGAGTGGCCAAAACCGCATTTGCGGCCAGGCAACCCCTTGAGTCCGGCGGATGGCTTCTGTTAAAGTGCCATCCATGATGCCCCGCCGTACCTTTCTTTCTTCCGCTTTGGCAGCTGCCGCAGCCGCTCCCGGTCACACTTCCCGCGCTGTAGAAGGCCCGCTCCGCGTCGCGGTGATCGGGCACACCGGACGCGGAAATTATGGGCATGGGATCGACACCGTATGGCTCCATCTTCCCGAGACTAAGATCGTCGCGGTCTCCGATCCCGATGAGAAAGGGCGGACGGACGCCCTGAAACGGCTCCAAACGACCGAGGGATTTGCCGACTACCGCCCCATGCTGCAAAAGGTGCGTCCCGATCTGGTGGCGGTTTGTCCCCGTCACGTGGACCAGCACCGGGACATGGTGCTGGCCGCGGTGGCGGCCGGAGCCAAAGGCATTTACATCGAGAAGCCACTCTGTCGGACCCTGGAGGAAGCCGATGAGATCGTGACCGCCTGTGCCAAGGCGAAAACCAAGCTCGCCGTGGCCCATCGCAACCGCTACCACCCGGTCATGCCGGTGGTTGCACAAATGGTTGCCGACGGGGCCATCGGACGGTTTTTGGAAATGCGCGCCCGGGGCAAGGAAGACTCCAGGGGAGGCTCTCTCGATCTCTGGGTGCTGGGCTCTCACTTGATGAACCTGATGCACTTTTTCGGTGGCACCCCGTTGGCCTGCTCCGCGACCGTGCTCCAGAACGGACGTCCCGTGACCAAGGCGGATCTCAAAGAAGGGGATGAAGGCGTCGGTCCGCTGGCCGGCAACGAGGTCCATACCAGATTTGAAATGCAACAGGGCCCGCCCGGTTTTTTCGATTCGATCCAGGGTGCCGGAAACGCCTCGGCAGGCTTTGGCCTGCAACTCATCGGCACAGAGGGCATCATCGATGTGCGCACCGACAAAGAACCCGCCGCCCAGTGGCTGGCGGGGAGTCCTTTCCGGCCTTCACCAGAACCAAGGGCCTGGGTCCCCATTACCAGTGGAGGCCCCGACAAACCGGAGCCTCTGACCGACATCCGCACCCTGGTGGCCGCCCATGTTCTCCCGGGACGGGATCTCCTGGCTGCGATCCGGGACGACCGTCCAGCCCTCTGCAGTGCGGAGGACGGCAGGATGACACTTGAAATGATCATGGCGGTGTTCGAGTCCCACCGCCTCGGTGGTGCAAGAGTGACGCTGCCGTTGCAAAACCGCCTCAATCCCATGGGCCTGCTTTCCTGATCCCAACAAGCTGCCCGTTTCCGGAACATGAAAAGCAATCCTCTCCTCTGCATCCTTGGTCTTGTGGCCACACAAGGGCTGGCCGCGGGGGAAATCCGGACGAACCTCCTGTTTATCATGGCCGATGACCAAGGTCCTTGGGCTTACGGCGCATCAGGGAATTGTCAAGTCCCCACCCCCAACATGGACCGCATCGCCCGCGAGGGCGCCCGGTTCCCCAACGCTTTCACTCCAACCCCGGTCTGCAGTCCCGCCCGGGCCAGTATCCTGACCAGCCGCTATGGAAGTGAACTGGGAATCACCGACTGGATCAACCCCAAGGTTGATGCCGGACTCGGGCTCGATCCGGAGCTTCCCACCTGGCCCCGGTTGCTCCGACAGGCGGGATATTCCACCGCATTGTTCGGGAAATGGCATGTCGGTGATCTCGACTCCCAACACCCCACCCAAATGGGCTACCAAACCTTCATGGGATTCCGGGGCGGTGGCACCTCGCCGAAAGATCCAGTGTTGGAAAAAGATGGCGTCTCCGCTAAACGCGATGGCTTCATCGTGGACATCGTGGCCGACGAAGCCATCGCTTGGCTCAAGATGCAAAATCCCAGCAAGCCATTTGCCTGCAGCGTTCATTTCCGGGAACCCCACGCAGCCTACCTGCCGGTGCGAGACGAAGATTGGGCGAAAGTAAAAGATCTCGATCCGGTGATTCCGAATCCCAATCTTCCCGGACTGGATGTCGCCCGGGTGAAGAAAACCATGCGGGAATATCTGGCCTCCGTGGTTGCCATCGACCGGAACCTTGGACGCCTTCTCGACACCTTGGAGGAAACCAATTTGGGCTCCAACACAATCGTCATCTATACCTCCGATCATGGCTACAACGTCGGCCATCATGGATTGCTCTACAAAGGCAATGCCCAATGGATGCTGAAACCCGAAGCACGCCCTCAAGGAACCGCCAACGTCCCCACCGGTCAGCGCCCCAATCTGTTCGACACGTCAGTCCACATTCCGCTGGTCATCCGCTGGCCCGGAGTGATTCCTCCGGGCACGGTCAATCGCCACACCCTGTCACATTTGGATTGGCTGCCAACTTTTGTTGAGATCGCCGGCACGACCCTGCCTCCAGGAACCATCATCAGGGGCCGCAGTATGCTGCCGCTGCTGCAGGGAACAAACGGGGAATGGAATGATGATGTTTACACCGAGTATTCCATGAAACACGGCGCCCAAGTGCATCTCCGAAGTATCCGGACACCGGAATGGAAACTGGTGCGGGATTTCAACAATGAAGGCCGGGATGAACTGTATCATTTGTCCGTGGACCCCGAAGAAAGCCGCAATCTCATCGCGGACCCGTCCCGGGAGGTGGCACAAGTCACGGCGGAACTGCATGCCCGTATTCTGGCAAAGATGGAAGAACTGAAGGATCCGGTTCTGGAGTTGATCCGCAAGTGACCTCCGGAGGGAGGATGTCACGCGATTTTTTTCTTTCCCCACGGTGGGGTTCCTGCTGAGATGACGGATTCTCTGAGGCGAGACCCCAACAATTTTATGAGCAACGAAGCATCTGCGGCAGGCAAAAAACTCTTTTTCATGATGGTCCTGGAGTTTTTCATCTGGGGAGCTTGGTTGCCCCTGATCTGGGGCTACATGGGAAAAGACGGACTGGCTTTCAGCGATCTGCAGATCACCTGGGTGGGCAGCGCATTTGCGATTGCCTCCATTCTGGGGATCTTTTTCAGCAACCAGTTCGCTGACCGCAATTTCGCGGCCGAAAAGTTCATGGCCTTCAGCCATCTGGTGGGGGGCCTGGCCATCCTCGGGATGTATTGGGCTTCCTCATTCCCCGTGTTTTTCAGCCTCATGCTGGTGCATTCTCTTTTTTATGTGCCGACCATTTCCGTGGCCAACACCCTTGCCTTCACCCATCTCCAGAACGCCCAGAAACAGTATGGTCTGGTCCGGATGGGGGGCACGGTGGGCTGGATTTTGGCTGCCTGGCCCCTCTATTTTGTACTCCAGGGCAAGGAAGGCGTTGAGGCCGTGGCTGCCAGCCGCAATATTTTCCTGGTTTCAGGGATTGCATCGCTTGCACTGGCCGGTTTCAGCCTGCAACTCCCCCACACCCCGCCGAAATCGGCTGGTGAAGGCGGATCGTTGGCTTGGGTGCGCGCGTTGTCCTTTTTGAAAAAACCTTTCCTGTTGGTTCTCTTTATTGTCACCTTCATCGACTCCACGATCCACAATGGCTACTTTTTGATGGCCGGTGGCTTTCTGGGGAGTGAAGCGGTCGGCATTAAGCCGCAATGGATCATGCCGGTGATGAGCATCGGGCAGATTGCGGAAATCGGAACCATGGCCATTCTGGGGTATTTCCTCACCAAATTGGGCTGGAAGACCACGATGATTCTCGGCATTCTCGGCCACGCCCTGCGGTTCGCGGTCTTTGCCTTCCTGCCGGAAAACCAGACCATCATCATTATTGTCCAAGTTTTGCACGGCATCTGTTATGCCTTCTTCTTTGCCACGCTCTATATCTTCATCGATGCGGCGTTCCCCAAGGATGTCCGCTCCAGCGCCCAGGGTTTGTTCAATCTCCTCATCCTTGGCCTTGGAGACCTCGCCGCCAAGTGGATCTTCATCCCCCTCCAGGGAAAACTGACCGGTGCCGACGGCTCCGTCAATTACCATAAGCTGTTCCTCGTTCCGACCGGTCTGGCTCTGCTCGCGGCAGCTCTGCTCCTGCTCGCCTTCTGGCCCCCCAAAACGCTCAGCACCAAAGACGTCGAAGCCACCCATTGAGGTTTGGGACGAAACCCCGGGGGCTGCTGCCATGAAACGCTGGCGTGTCGCAGGCATCTGTTTCGATCACTTCCACATGGGAGATCTCCTGCGTCTCGCGCAGGATCATCCCGGCGTCGAGGTGGTTGGTATCTGCGATGAACAGCCGGCCCGGATGACAGCCGCACAGAAGGTCTGCGGTTTGAGAGAGGATCAAATTTTCAGCGACCCTGTCAAATGCCTCTCCGCCACAGTGCCTGAAATCGTGATTCTTTGTCCGGCTGCCGCCCGTCATGCGGAGTGGACGGAACTGGTGGCTCCCCAAGGGGTGCACATCCTCATGGAGAAACCGTTCGCTTCCTCTCTGGCGGAAGCCGACCGGATGATCGCCGCCATGGCGGCGACGGGCAAGCAATTGGCGATCAACTGGCCGCTCCGCTGGTACCGCTCCCACATCAAAGCCCACGAGCTCGTCACGCAGGGGGCCATCGGAGATTTGCGCGAGGTGCATTTCTATGATGGAAACCGGGGACCTCTTTACCACGGCGCC
>JADZAX010000452.1 GCA_020852405.1 Verrucomicrobiales bacterium | reverse complement strand
TTTGTTTGAATCACGCTGGAATACCGCGGACCGAGAGCACGGTTCTCCCCTTAAATCTCATCCGCCACAGTTTTTCCAGTCGTCAGAGACCTTCCTCCGTGATACGCGTGGGCCGTGCCTGATCCTTCCGTCGCCCGATCTCCCGGCCTCCCGGTGGTGGCCAGTTACTGCGCCACCTTCCTCGCAGCGGAAATGCGGCACATTTACCGCCAGATCACAGGACTCCAGGCCTGCACGCCCGTAGTGCTGACGAACAAACGCCTTCATCCGGAGGAATTTCCCTTCCCCCCTGAACAGCTCGTCCTGCTGGCCCGTCCGCCAGCTCTGGTCCGGGAAGTCCGGCGTTTCTGGAACCGCCACGTCTCTCACGGTCCGGTTCTCATCACCCGGAGGGAGGTCTCCGGACTGGAACAGGTGCTGCGCGAACGCGAAGCTCGGCTCTTGCACGTCTATTTTGGCAACTCCGCAATGCAATTGCTTCCCTTGCTGGAATCCCGCACCCTCCCCTGCCCTGCCCTTGTGAGCTTTCATGGAGCCGATGCCGGGGTCTCGCTGGATTCTCCAACGTCCCGCCGGTTGGTTCAGCGTGTTTTTGACTCGAGCCGGCTCGTCCTGGCGCGATCCAATGCGCTCCTCCAGAATCTTGGAGAGCTCGGCTGCCCAACGGAAAAGCTCCGCCTGCTCCGCACCGGACTGCCGTTGCAAGATTGGCCCCTCGTCGCCCGCACGCCGCCTGCCGATGGCGCTTGGCATTTCGTCCAAGCCTGCCGTTTGATTGGAAAAAAAGGACTGGAAACCTCGCTCCAGGCATTGGCCATCATCCGGTCCCGCTGGCCGAAGGCCACTCTGGAAATCCTTGGGGAAGGCCCGCTCAAATCCCCGCTCGGTGACCTCGCCGCGCAGCTTGGACTTTCCAATGCGGTGCGTTTCGGAGGGTTCATCGATCAAACCGGACTCCGGGAGGCCTTTGGCCGCGCGCACTTTGTGCTTCATCCGAGCCGGACCACGCCGGACGGCGATCGCGAGGGGGTGCCGAATGCTTTGCTGGAAGCCATGGCCACCGGTCTCCCCGCGCTTGCCACGAGGCACGGTGGCATCCCGGAAGCCATGACCGATGGACGGGAAGGCCGCCTCGTGGCCGAAAATGATGCCGAGGGTTTGGCAGCGGCGGCTTTGGAGATCATGGCGGCACCGGACCAATGGACCGCCATGGGACTGGCAGCCGCGGAAAGTGTCAGGACCGGCTTCGGCCAAATCGAACAGATCGCCTCGTTGGAAAGCCTCTACCGGGAGGCGATCAGAGGCTGATGCCGTTCAGGCAGCAAAACTTTCCCCACAGGAACAGGTCACCACGGCATTGGGATTGGTGACTTTGAATCCGCCCTGCTGCAGATCATCACTCCAGTCAAGTTCCGAGCCGGTCACGAAGAGAGCACTTTTCGGATCGATGACGACTCGCACAGCGTTGGATTCGACCAGAATGTCGCGATTCGCCGGACCATCGACGAGATCCATCTTGTACTGCAGACCGGAGCAACCTCCGCCGACGACGGCGATGCGCAGTCCGCCCTGATCAAGTCGCCCTTGTTTCTTGAGGAGTGATCGGAGGCGCTCCGAGGCGCGATCCTGGACTTTGATCAGGCTTTCGTTGCCAATTCTGAAGGAAATATCTGCCACAAGGGCAAAGATGCCGCTTCCCGGGAGTTTGGCAAGCCCGGCTCCGCCTTACTTGGCAGCCCGCATCGCCATCACTCCGGGAGGCAGTCCGGGGAAGTTGTGGTAGGCACTGGCCACTCCACGCGCCGGCAAATCAAGACGCCCATGCGGTGCCGGCATGGAAGCATCGATCACCTGCAAGACCAGGGCGACGCCAGCGTAAAAAATACAGCGGCTCCAGCAGCGATCCCTCGTGGACATTCCAAAATGACTCATAGATGAGCCATCATCTAGCACAACGATCCGTAGATCGTCCAACGGAAATTCCTCAATTTTGCAAAAATTCCAGAATCTGCGACTCGATCAGCCTATTAAGTCAGATCGAACAGCGAAGTGACCGATTCGTCCTGATGAATGCGCCGGATCCCTTCAGCGAGCAGATCAGCAACGCTCAGCGTGACCACCTTTTCTCCAAAAGCAAACGGGGTGCTGTTCGTGGAGATCAGTTCCTCAATGTCTGATTTAGCGAGACGCTCGCGGCCCAAATCACTGAGGACGGCATGGGAAACCCCTGCGTAGATTTTTTGGGCCCCGTTTTTGCGCAACAAACCAGCTGCTGCAGTGAGGGTGCCGGCGGACTCGGAAATGTCGTCCACCATGAGGACGTCCCGACCATCCACATCACCGATGACATTGAGCGCCTCTACCACCGTGGCGCTGACCCGGTGTTTGGCCACGATGGCCAGTGGCGCATCCAAGGCTCTGGCATAGGCATGGGCCATCTTCATGCCACCGACATCCGGTGACACCACCGTGATGTTGCGGTCGCGGCCCAGCTGACGCAGATACCGGATGAGCACAGGCAGGGCGTAGAGGTGGTCGACGGGAATATCGAAGAAGCCCTGAATCTGCCCCGCATGAAGGTCCATGGTGAGAACCCGGTGCACCCCGGCGGCGACAAGCAGATTGGCTACCAGCTTGGCCGTGATGGGCACGCGGGGCTGGTCTTTGCGGTCCTGGCGGGCATACCCGAAAAAGGGAATCACCGCCGTGATGCGCTCCGCACTAGCTCGGCGCGCCGCATCGACCATGATGAGCAATTCCATCAAATTCTGGTTCGTCGGCGGGCAGGTCGGCTGCACGATAAAGATGTCCCGCCCCCGGATGTTCTCGTTGATTTTCACAAACGTCTCCCCGTCGGGAAATGTAGTGACAGTGGCATCCGACCGGGTAAGTCCCAATTGGGTGGCAATCTCGTCGGCAAGCGCAGGGTGGGCCGATCCGCTAAAAATTTTCAGTTCTTGCGACATGAGTGAAGGCAGGCAGTGGCGCATTAGTGAGCCCAATGCAACGGAAATGCCAGCAGAAACTGTCTTCAATTCAGGATTCATCGCTGCGATCCCCAGAAAAACAAAATTTTGTGGAAAGTTTTTAAAATTGAGTTTATTTTTAGCAGTCGTGAATAATACCGTCATTTCTTTCCATTCCATTTCCCGGCGCCAAATCTTGGTGAATCTCCTGACGGTCACCGCGGGGGCCACTTTGCCATTCCGGACGGAGGCGGCCTTGTTCAACAACAAGTCCCGTCAGCCAGCCCCCAGCCAGCCACCAGTCAGTCCGGTCGAAGCCTTGCGCTTGCGCTGCCATGAAGTGGCCCGAATGGGTTTGCATTACCGTTTCGGCGGGGACACCCCCGAAGAGGGCGGACTGGACTGCTCCGGCTCGGTCCAGTATGTCCTCAAATCACTCGGTTTGAACAACGTGCCGAGGACCTCCTATGCCCAATACGATTGGTTGAAATCCTCCGGCACGCTCCGCACCGTGGGGCTCTTCCTGCCTCCTGACAAAGCCATCCGCAACCTTCGTCCAGGCGATCTGGTGTTTTGGGGTAAAACCTACAACTCCGGACACAAAGTCTCGCACGTCATGATTTATCTCGGTCAAAACCCCCAGGACGGGAAACGCTATGTTTTCGGAGCCCGCAGTCAGAAAGTCAAGGGAGTCATGGGATCGGAAGTCGATGTCTTTGAACTCCGTGGCACCGGTCATGGCAAGCTCATCGGCTATGGTCAGATTCCCGGCTTGGCCTGATTACCTCGCCAAAGGCAGCTCTCCGTATAGTCCGAGCGCCAGCAAGGGATAGGCAGTGCCGGAGTAGGTGATGAAATGGTAAGTGTCCGTGTTCAGCGACCGGGTCCACCATCGGCCTGACTGCTGCTGATGGGAGCGCAACCAGTCAATGCCCCGTCGCAGACGGGGATCGTCCGGAAGGACTCCGGCTTCATGCAGCGCAACCAGCGCCAGTCCAGTTTGATGGCCGTCGCTCTGGGGATCGTCCGCCCCGGGTTCGGCCCGCAATTTCTCCGCCCGATTGCCCCGCCCCCAACTTTCCGGCCGGGCAAACGTCCGGATCGACCATCCCCCGTCCGCTCGCTGATGACCGAGAATCATGTCGATCAACTCCTGTTTCCTCGCCGTGTCGACGATCCCGCTCATCCGGGTGGAGGCGAGCAGCAGCAGAGTGGCCCCATAGTCATGCGGCGGTTTCTGCTCCATCAAGTAAATTTGGAGCCTTCCAAGCTGACGCTGATGGTTTTTCCCGGAAGCGGAGTCCAGCCACCCCGGAGCAGAACCGGCGGCTCTGGCGGCCACGGTGGCGAGGTGCCATGCGTCCGATTCATAGGGCGGCCAGCAATCCAGCGACGCCCAACTCCCCTCCGGCAGCTGCAGACTGAACATCAATTCGAGTGCTGAAATGGTCTCCGGACTGAGGCCTTTGGTGACCGACTGATCCCATTCAGCAAGACCAGCCGCCAAGTAGATCGCCTGCGCCGGCTTGGTCCCTTTTTGCAGGCTGTCGGGCTGGGCGGCACGGAGTCGTTGCAATTCACCCACAAAAAAATCTCTCGCACCGGCATCCGGCATGCCCAGCCAGGGGGTCAACGGTGATCGCAGCGTGAGGTAGGCCCCATTGGTATGGCAGGACACGCAGTTTTTTGACAGACTCCAGGCTTTGGAGCCATCGCTCAGATAACGGTCCGCCAAGGCCACGGAAACTTCCTTGCGGAGCGGTTCGTCGGGATCAGCTGCCGGGATGACGATGGTCCCGTCATCATATTGAGGCTTGCCCGGACCCGATGTGTCCGGCCCTCCCAAAACCAAGAGGGGCATGGAAAGCGTGAAACCACACCAAAAAGCAGCACCGGTAGCCATGGGCAGCATTCTGCCAAGAATCGGTCCCGGATGTAAAGCTTCCCGTCCCGCTTTGGCGCAAAGCCGCCCGGCCGGACCACGTTCCCCGCCTCATGAAAAAGGGGAGGTTGAATCCCTCCGGCGAACCCCTTACTGTAGACGCTCCGATGTCCAATAGCCTCCTCCCTTATGATCAACTTTGCCTTCGCGCCCGTGAGGTCCGCCTGATCCGGGATATTGGCAGCACCCTCGGTTGGGATCAAGAAACGTACCTGCCGCCGTCAGGGGTCGCCTGGAGGGCTGATCAAATGTCCTGGCTCGGCGCGGAGGCCCACCGCCGCTTCACCGCGCCAGAAGTCGGTGACTGGATCGCCGCCGCCGAAGCGGATCCCGCCAGGGCTGCGGAAAACGAAGCCGAAGCCGAACTGCACCAGGCAAATCTGCGGGAGTGGCGCCATGACTACGACCTAGCCACCCGCCTGCCGGTGGCCTTGGTGGAGGAGGCCGCCCAAGCCCAGGCTCATGCCAAGGAGGCCTGGGTGGCAGCCCGCCAAACCTCCGATTTTGCCCTTTTCGCACCCCATCTGGGCAAGCTGATCGACATTTCGCGACGCAAAGCGGATTTTTGGGGATATGAGACCTGCGCCTACGACGCGCTCCTCGACACCTACGAGCGTGGCACCCGGTCTGACAATCTGGAAATCCTCTTCAACGATCTGAGGAAGGATTTGGTTCCGTTGGTCGCCGAAGCGACCAGCCATCCTCGCAGCCCGGAAGATCTTCTCGCGGGTCATTACGCCGTCGAGAAACAGCAAGCCTTCAACCGCGAAGTGGCAGAGGCCGTGGGCTTTAATTTTCAAGCCGGCCGGATCGACACCACGGTGCATCCATTCTGCACGGATCTTGGACCCAGTGACGTCCGCCTGACCACCCGGTATGATGAAAGCGACTTCCGCAGTTCGCTTTTCGGTGTGCTCCATGAGGCCGGTCACGGGCTCTATGAGCAAGGACTTCCGGCCGGACTCAGAGGTCAACCGGCTGGAGATTCGGTCTCGCTGGGTGTCCACGAATCTCAAAGTCGACTCTGGGAAAACCATGTCGGCCGCAGCCTAGCATTTTGGGAAATTTGGTTGCCCCGGGCCGCAGCCCACTTCCCTCATCTTTCCCGCCTGACGCCGCAGGCCATGTATCTCGCGGTCAACCATGCAAAGCGGTCCTTGATCAGGGTCGAAGCCGACGAGGTGACCTCCGATCTTCACATCATGCTCCGGTTCGACATCGAACGCGGTATTTTCTCCGGCGACCTGGCCGTGCAAGACATCCCCGG
>JADZAX010000451.1 GCA_020852405.1 Verrucomicrobiales bacterium | reverse complement strand
GTGTGTTCTAAGGAGTGACATTAACTCAGCGCGCCGATTGGAAAGCGCCTGAATTTCCTTTTCCCGCTCCGTGATCTGTTTCGTCAGGCGCTTCTGGCCGTCGTGAAGAAAGTCCCGGCGGTTCTGAATGAGGCGAGTGTGGAAGCTTTGAACGTCCTCCAACCGCTGGGTCACATGACCGGGCAGCACAATACCCGCCTCTGCATACAGCCGTTCAACATCCCGGGTAGCGGCTGGAGCTTCTTCTTCCAGTGCGCTTCCGTAAAAGGCCAGCATTTCGCGGTCGGTGACGTTTTGGTTATTCAGCCCATGCAACTGAGCCGTGATCTGGCTGGCCTCAATCTCCAGTTCACGATACTGGGGGTGGACCTGGAAGCTGGTCAGGCTGGCGGCCCCTTGCCGGGCTTTCTCCTCAAGGTTCACGCGGGCAGCCTCGAGATCGCCCACCCGGTCGAGGCCGATGGAATGAGGGTTCACACCTGATTCAGCCGACTTCTTGAGTTGAGTGATGAGCTTCTTCTTTTCGTTGAGCAACTGCCATCGCCAGGGATGGTGCCAATCGAGTTGGAGAAGGTGGGCGGTGTTTACCTGCTTGTCCCACTCGTGCTGTTTCGCAAAATGCTCGAAGGGTTGGGAGAAGGCGTGGGCGCCACGACGGATGAAGTAGCCGATGAGGCTGCGGAAGCTGGGAGCGAAGGTCTGGGAGGCTTCCTCGTCGCCAAGGCCGAACAAGAGTCGGCCAAGGGTGTCGTTCCATGCGGGGACCGAGAGCGTGGGATGCCCGGTTTTCTTGTGCGGCTTTGCCTCCAGAGGAAGCTGGGTGATGGGGCCTTTGAGCTGAACGAGACTGGGCTCCTCCGGGCAGCGGCTCACCACGAAACGGTGGGGGCCAAGATCGAAGTCCAGCGAGTAAGTGAAGCGGCTGAGTTCGGGATGGGCAAGCCGGTGGTTCTTGTTGAATCCAGCTCCGAGGCAGAAGTGGATGATCTCAATGAGCGAGGTTTTGCCCAAGCCATTGCGGGAGTCCTTATCCGATGATCCCTCGGTTCGCTCGGCCAGCACGATATTCAGCCCAGGTCCAAGATGGACTGAGCGGAAGCGTGGATCAGAGCTGGTGACAGAATGGATCACGGGCTTTTGCGGCAGAGCAGGTCGTCAACGAAGATGACGGCTCCAATGGTGAACAGGAAGGTGACGGCTAGGGTGAACTGCTGGAAGGTGCCAATACCGGGTGATTGACGGACACTTTCCCATAGGGCGCTCACGCTGCGAGGCTGGCGCAACTGCTCCAGCACGACGGCTCCAAGCGAGACGAGCGAGCGTTCCGTGGGGAGATGTTTGTCAGGCAGGATCATGATTCGAAAATATCACACAGCTCAAAGTAATGGGACACAATCCCCACGGCCGCCCAAAAAAACCGGGGATCGTCGGGTTTGCCAGCCTGGACCCAGCGGATGAGTGCAAAGAAGAGTTGCTCAGGTTCGTCAGCGAACTGTCCGCGAAGCTCCTGGTAACGCGATGCGAGGCTCTGACTGACGATGGCAGAGAAACCGGGATCAGGATGGCCTGCTAGGTAAATGGCAGTGGTCTGAGCGACCAACAGGCCGGGCTCGATGAGTTTATGAATGTCAGGGCCGAGGTGATTGTGCGCGAGTTTTGGCAGGAGGTCGAGCAAGCTAGTCCCTGCATCGTGCGCCGGATGCTCTGTGCGGGCCAAAAAGGCCAGGAGAACGCGGATTTCCTCTGCGGTGGTAGAGATGACATCGCCTGGACGGGGAATCGGACCGAGCAACGAGTTGCGGGCCTCTGGAAGCAGGCTGCGGACGATGGTCCAGAGCCGCTCGCGATTCCATGAGTCGACTGTCAGCGCAGGGTGTGCGACTTTGAGGTCCTCAATGAGACTGACGACCATCGGGGGCAGTTTCCCATGCTCGGAATAGACGAAGGTCCAAGCCTTCATTTTTCCAGCCCATTTGGTGAGGGCTCCAACAAAGTCCTCGTTGATCTTGGCGATAATTTTGGCGGCATCAGTGCTCTCTGGCGAATAGCATTGAAACACGGTCCCAGAACCGGGAATCCATCCATCGTTCTTCCAATCGCCCTGGTTTCCATGAGTTTTCACGGGGGTGAAAGTGGGATCGTGGCGCACCATGATGTCCTCAAAGAATCGTTGAAAATCGGCACCCTTCCTCTCGTGGCACTGCAAGCGGAACTCCTTTTCGTGGTAATGGATGTCGAAATCGGAGGGATTCACCGGCGTAGTTTGGGAGGGGTGCAGTAAATACGCAAGGCATGGATTGATTACTTTTAACCATATTACAATTCCAAATTTTACAAATTTTATAGAAACAGTGGTTGCGAATGGGTCTCATTGACAAGCAAATGGACATCATCAAAACCTTTCTTAACTCGTATCCAGAATGAGAGGCCGCCCGAGGCGTTCCCCTCGCCGAAGACCTGCGATAACGGGGAGGACTCAATCATCCCTCTGCCCCACAGAACCACCCCCAAAGCAAGCGGATTCATTATCTGCCCCGATGCAGTGACACCCCGCTCCCGCCCTTCGACGCGGACATTTCGTTGGCCCTTGACGGGTCACCTCTCTCGCTCCGCGCCGATTCGCTTCGCTCGGCCGTCACCGTGCATCGTCCCAGGTTGGCGGGGCAGCATTCCGGGTCAATACGCCTGAGGCCATCAGCAGGTCGGCACCGGGCTTCTCACGATCCGGGTTTCCTCCGCAAAGGCGCTCACACAGCCGAAGGCGAGGATGGCTTTTCCAATCAGAATCTGAGGCCAGGTTTGTTTTCACCGGGAGTTCCATCCGGCATCCCTCTCGACGAGGAAGTTCGACGAGCGCTCGCAAAGGGATCAGTGGATCTTGGAGAGCCGTCCTTCCACCACCTTGAGCAGGTCCGGCTTCTTCGCCAGGAGCCGCTTGAGATGTCTCGCCAGCGTTGCTGCGCGCACCGTTTCTCCCTCCGCGGCAAGGATCTCGGAATGAGACAGCAGTTCGTTCTGCTGCGCTGTCAGGCCGGAGATCGCATTGCCCGTCACCTGCCTCGGCGACTTTGAGACCTCCCCACCGAAAATGTTTTCGATCTGCAGCAACCAAGCCTCTGTTCCATCTGCTGAGAAGGCAAACCAAACGGGCTCACCATTCACTTCTGTCTCAAAGACCCGGCGATTCGCGAGGAGAGGCTTGAACTTGTCGACAGTCCATGACTTGTCCTCGTTTTGCTTGCCTATCTCCAGCTGACTTCCCGTCCATCGCAACTTGGCCGGCTGAAGCTGCCGCTCATCGGACACCGATTCAAAGACCACTCCGCTGACATCGTTGGGAAAACTCTGGACAGCTTTGGGCTTCGCGTCTGGTGTGAGCTTGAATGCCACCTCGCCGGAAACCGTGAGTGGCGTAACGAATCGCAGATCATCGCTGAAAAGATACCACCCCGTATTCGCGCCGCGAAAGTTCAATCGAACGACTCCGACATCGACCACCGCGGATTCAAACACGGCACCTTCGCTGCCGTTGGTTTTCATCTCGCGCATCGCTGAGCCATCATACCTGATGCCCTTCAACCCAAAGGTGCCGCGCAGCTCCCACCGGACATCCTTCAAGGTGGCGGCAAAGGCCGTCACCTCTGGATACGTCTCATTTTCCGCATTCAGGATGCCGGCGATGAGAGTGATGGAGAAAATTACCGTCAGGAGCTTCATGGCTTGATTAGGCTACCAGTCTATATCTCCGCGACGGCACGGACAACCAAAACTACTTGGCCACTTTCATGACAAAGTCGACCGCACCACGGATTGCTGGGTAATCCCTTTTTCAACCCTGCCGCCTTGCCACCATGCATCCCCCCGGTGGGAGAAGGTTGAAGGCTTTCGCCAAGCGCGCGCGCGCTTGGCGGATTCCGCCTCGCGCTGGATCGGGCTGCCGCCTCATTCAAACACCCTGGCGGCACCCGCGATCAGTCCCTCATCGCCGTCGCTAGGCTCCGCGCTCCGGTCAGCCTTGCTGACTGGCTGTCTCACTTCGCTCAACCCCACTGGCTGACTTACACCGGGTGCCATTCGTGCCCGGAGGCAGTTTTGGGGACGGTCTTCACGCCTCGTTCCGCACCAGGGGCGACACGAGCCTTGAAGTCCGCAGCGAAGTTTCTGTGGGACTTCTTTCCCCTGATTCTTGGGCAGAGGTTGCCAAGTCCTCGCCGCATCTCAGAGTCAACCAGTGCCGGTGGCTCCACTTTCTGGCGCCACCCCTTTCAGGCAACCGACGCCAGTCTACCGGTAGCTGTGGGTCCGAACCGTGCGGACGGTCCCGACGGTGCGGACGGCGGGATATTGCCGGTAGTTTCCCCCGTAGATATACTGCCCATTGTGGTAATAGCGGTTGCTGTAGGGGCGGCCGCCGTAGGAGTAGCGACCGGTCTCATAGCGCCCGCCAGCGTAGTAGCGGTTCTTGTAGTAGTAGCTGTCGCCGGAATAATTGGGGGGAAGAGTGGTGTAGGCAGCATACGTCCCACCGCCGGTTCCCTGGTGGGTGTATTCACCATGGTCGTTCGAAACGCAGGAACCAAGGAGGAGGGAAGCCGACAAGGGCAGCGCGAGCAGGAGGAGTTTCGTCAATTGGAGTTTCATGGCGTGAGTATAATGCTCCGCGCTGCGTCATCGCTATGGGCACTTCACCCCATGCGGGAGCGCTGCCCAGGGAGAACCTCCGTCCATCCGGGAGGCAGGGATTCACTCTGTCACCAATTGTGGAAGCCAGCCAAACTGGCAATCCTCCCGTTTTCGTCGGTTGCCTCGTCGATCCGCGCCTTGTGGTGCCCCGCCGACAGGTTCGCATCCTCGCCCCAGTCGTCGCCAGGCCGTCGGCCGAGTCGCCAGCGAATTCTCCCCCCGCGCTGAAGGTTCCCGCTTTCCTCTTCAGGGAAACCGTCCATACTCTTACGAACATGAAACCCCTTCTCCGATCCATCCTCCTGGCGCTCAGTAGTCTCGCTCTCGCCGCCGCCCAGGCCGACGAGGACAGACTCGTGCTGGTCAGCGCCTCCTATGGCAAGAACGTCGTCGCCATTTGCGACGCCAAGGGCGCGGTCCTCTGGAAACTCGACACCCCTGGACCGGAGAAAGGTCACGCGGGGCACCACGCCGTGCATCGGCTCGCCAACGGAAACATCCTCTTTCACGATAGCTGGACCAAGATTCAGGAAATCACCCTCGGCAAAGAGGTGGTCTGGGAATACGACAGCGCCAAAATGAATGGCAACGAGGGCAAGCGGGTGGACGTCCACGCCTTCGCCCGATTGGACAACGGCGAGACGGTGATCGTGGAGAGCGGGGTAGGGCGCATCATTCACGTCGACAAGGACGGGAAACTCGTCAAGGAAGTGCCGCTGGGAGAAGGCGGACGCAAGAGCACCCGGCTGATGCGCATCCTCGACAACGGGCACTACCTCGCCTGCGCCGAAAATCCCGGCGTCGTGACGGAATACGACGAAAACGGGAAGGTGGTGTGGGAATATGAAATCGGCACCCGAGTCTACGGGGCGATTCGCTTGAAGAACGGCAATACGCTGATCGGATCGGGCAGCGGCAACCGTGTCGTCGAAGTGACGCCCAAGAAGGAGGTGGTCTGGGAGGTCACGAAGACCGTTCCGGGAACGAACATCTCCCTCGCCTGGATGGCCACCGTGCAGGAACTCCCCAATGGCAACCTCGCGCTGGGGAACTGCCACGCCGGAGAGAGCAATCCCCAGATTTTCGAGATCACCCAGGACAAGAAGGTCGTCTGGGAATTCAAGGAGTGGGATCTCGTCGGCAATGGGCTTGCCTGCTGGCAGATTCTCAATGCCGATCAGTCGGCGATGGTGCGGCAACAATTGGCCGCCCTGAAACACTGAGACCGAGACTGTCGCGCATCGCCTTGCCGGGATGAATCGCGTGGCCTCCGGAAAATGATGCGGGTAGGAAGAGGTGGCGCGGCAGGTCCACCTTCTCAGCACGCAGGCGAAGGGTGACCGGGATATCGGGATCGAGGACTTGCGCGAGGCGGATGAGGGAAGCGCGGAGGGACTCCCGGCAGAGGATGTCTGAGCCATCGCCACGGTGTCCTCAGTTATGAGGCAACGCAGACGACCGGTAAGGAAGACTCTTACCCTTTCCCCTGCTTCTCGCACCAGTAGCGGCGCACTGCTTCCAAATAAGCGAACTCCTCGGGCAATTGCCCTTGCAATGCTTCTTCCCGGACCCGCCTGGGATCGGGCCATTGGGCGAGGAAGGCGTCGAACCAGTCGGCCGCGTTGTCGCTCATGCCGCTGTTCCATTTGCGCCGGCTGTTCTCGGCGGCCCGGGTCAGCCTCAGGTCCTCGCTCAAACTTCCGGTCAATTGGGCCATGGTTTCGGCGATCTTCGTTACCAAAGCGGCCACTTCCCTGTCCGCCCACGCTGTCAAGTCAGTGCCAGCCGGGCACTTCCCAGAGTCGGGCGCGCTCCAACTGCGCTTGGTCGAAATCGCCGCCAGGACTCGCCCCAACGCATCTTCGCTTTTAGCTGCGTAACGCATCCAATAGTCGTAAACGTGGTGACGGGGAGCCTCGCGAACAGCAGTGTCTTCTCCCCGATAGGTTTTCGAGGTAGTGGCCACATAGTCGGCTCCCTGATCGACCCATTTTTTCTTCCATTCCTGACAGGGGTGATCCGTTCCGGGTGGCAGCCTGTCGGCTCGCTGAAGAATCCCGCCCGCATCGGGCATTTCCACCGGCCAGACCC
>JADZAX010000450.1 GCA_020852405.1 Verrucomicrobiales bacterium | reverse complement strand
CATGGCAGGACATAACAAGTGGTCCAAGGTCAAACACATCAAAGCGAAAGAAGACGCCAAAAAAGGCAAAGTCTTCAGCAAATTGGCGCACGAAATCACCATCGCGGCCAAGAACGGTGGCGGTGATCCCAAAGCCAATCCCCGCCTCCGATCCGCCATCGACAGCGCCAAATCTGTCTCGATGCCGAAAGACAACATCGACCGGGCCATCAAAAAAGGAACCGGAGAACTCGAAGGTGGCAATATCGAAGAAATTTACTACGAAGGATTCGCCCCGGGAGGAGTCGGACTCATTGTCCACATTGCTTCTGACAACCGGAACCGTTCCGCAGCCGAACTCCGCAATATTTTCAACAAAAACCAAGGCTCGATGGGGGCCACGGGCAGCGTGACACATCTATTTCACTTCAACGGAGAAATCCGCGTCCCCCTCACCGCCCTGAGTGAGGAGAAAATCCTCGAGGCCGCCCTCGAAGCGGGAGCCGAAGATGTGCAGGCTGATGAGGAAGACCACATTGTCATCACGCCCGCCGAGCAGTTGGGCATTGCCGCCAATGCTTTGCGCGAAGCCGGTATAGAAGTCCGCTCCCAGTCCCTCGTTTACATCCCGGCCACCTCGGTGGAGGTCAGCGCGCCCGAAACCGCCGCCCAGGTCCTCAAACTCTACGAAGCGCTCGATGACTATGAGGACACGATGAATGTTTTCGCCAATTTCGAGATACCCGAGTCAATTTTGGAGAGTCTCTGACCACTTTGCCCAGCGCCGCGTCGCGTCGCCATCCTCTTTCCCCCACACTTTACATGAAACCCATCTCATCCGACCTGGAGACCTCCCCCGCCCCGGCCTCAGAGCCCAGCGCGAAACCCGGCCGACGCAGCTCAGCCAAAAACGTGGGGACTCCCGGAGAGGACGGATCGACCGAAGGCCCACCACGCGCCAAAAGAAGTCCCCGCAAAAAGGCGGCAGCCAAGGATGATTCGCAACCGATGTTGCCTATCCAAAACGCCCCGGCAGCCCCTCCCCAATCTCCGCCCGCGGGAGATTCCGCAGGACATCAGGGTCCAAACTCCTCCAGCGAAGCACGTTTCGATCGCCCGAATGACGGCGGAGGTGGTTACAGGAACCAGCGTGGCCCCCGCCAGAATCCGGACAACCGGGATCAGCGTGGCCCTCGCGAGAATCCGGACAACCGGGATCAGCGTGGCCCTCGCGAGAATCCGGACAACCGGGATCAGCGTGGCCCTCGCGAGAATCCGGACAACCGGGATCAGCGTGGCCCTCGCGAGAATCCAGACAACCGGGACCAGCGTGGCCCTCGTGAAAATCCGGACAACCGGGACCAGCGTGGCCCTCGTGAGAATCCGGACAATCGGGACCAGCGTGGCCCTCGTGAGAATCCGGACAATCGGGACCAGCGTGGCCCTCGTGAGAATTTTGACAACCGGGATGGACGCGAGAACCGGAAATTCCGCAAAAAGAGCCGCCACAAAAAGAAGTTCAACCAAGGACGGGGAGGAGGATTCAACCAATCCAACGGAGGAGGCCCAGGCAATTCGGGCGGAGACTACCGGAACCAACGCTCTCAGGATTCGGAATACACCCCTGTGGAGGTCGAACCCACCGGCCCGGCTATCGAAGCGCAAGGCCTCGTGGAAATTTCCCCCAAAGGTTTCGGGTTTCTGCGGCAACGTGACCGCGGGTTTGCCCAATCCCCCTTGGACGTCTTTGTCACCCCAGAAGTCGTCCGCATTCATGGCCTGCGGGATGGGCTGATGGTCAAATGCCTTGCCCGACAAGGACAGCGCGGGCCGCAGTTGACGGAAATCCTCACCATCAACGGTCAGCCACCCGAAAAATACCACAATCTCCCGTATTTCGAAGAACTCACGGCGATCAATCCCAACAAGCGGATCGTTCTCGAAACCCGCTCGAATCGTGCCACCACCCGTGTCATTGACCTGATGACCCCCATCGGCCGCGGCCAGAGGGGACTCATCGTCGCTCCTCCCAGAACCGGGAAAACCACCATTCTGCAGCATCTCGCCGAGGCCATCCAGGAGCGCTACCCCGAGGAAATGCACCTCATGATCCTGCTCATCGACGAGCGTCCCGAAGAAGTCACGGACTTCCAGCGGTCGTTTCCCAATGCGGACATCATGGCCAGTTCAAACGACTCGGACATCAAAAGCCATACCCGCATCGCTCAACTCGCCATCGAACGTGCCAAGCGCCTCGTCGAAGCCGGAGAACATGTCTTCCTCCTGCTCGACTCCATCACCCGTCTCGCCCGGGCATTCAACAACGCCGCCTCGGGAGGCAACGGAGGGAACCGGGGCACCCAGTCCGGCGGGATTGCCGTGGGCGCACTGGAAATCCCCCGCCGTCTCTTCGCCGCGGCCCGGAACACCCGTGAAGGGGGCTCGCTGACCATCATCGCCACCGCGCTGATCCAGACCAACAGCAAAATGGACGACGCCATTTTCCAGGAATTCAAAGGGACCGGCAACATGGAACTGGTGCTAGACCGCCTCCTTTCCCAGAATTATGTCTACCCGTCGGTCGACATCCATCGCTCCGGCACGCGTCGGGAGGAACTCCTCCTGCCGGCGCACATGCTGGAAAAAATCCATTTCATCCGCCGCGGACTGGCAGGCTACAAGCCGGTCGAAGCCATGGAGTGGATGCTGAAGCTGATGGAGCGTTTCCCCAATAACGCGCAAATGCTTGTCGATCTCAAAGCACCCAACCTTTGATCTCCTGCCCATGCCTCTGAACGGCGTCCTCCCGGTGTTCCAGACTCCATTCCACGAGGATTACTCCGTGGATTACGAAACCTTGGGCAAGGAAATCGACTGGCTTCTCGATCGAGGCGCTTCCGGCGTGGTCATGGCCATGGTTTCGGAAACCCTGCGTCTCAGCAGTGAGGAACGGGATCAGGTGGCGGCCTGGGTTTGTGAGCGGACCGGCACCCGCGGCAGCGCTGTCATCAGCGTCGGGGCGGAAAGCACCGTGGTGGCCCTCCGTCACGCCAGAGTGGCCGAATCTTCCGGAGCCGCCGCTGTCATGGCCATCCCGCCGATCGCCACCGCGCTGGGAGTTCCCCAGATTCTGGATTACTACGGGGCGCTGCTTGAAGCCACCTCCCTGCCTGTCATCGTGCAGGATGCCAGCGGCTATGTCGGCCGGCCGCTGCCCGTCGCCGCCCAAGCGCAGCTCCTCGACCAATTCGGCCCGCACCGGGTGCTGTTCAAACCGGAAGCCGCTCCCATCGGCCCGACGCTCAGCGCTCTCCGGGATGCCACTCGTGGCCAGGCCCAAATTTTCGAAGGCAGCGGTGGGATCCACTTGGTCGACAGCCATCGGCGCGGCATCGTCGGCTCGATGCCCGGCGCGGAAATCATCGACGCCCAGGTTGCTTTGTGGCAAGCGTTGGAATGCGGCGATGAACAGAGAGCCTACCGTCTTTCTTTTCCCATTGCGGCGCTGGTCGCCCTGCAGTCGGGTTTGGACGGATTTCTCGCCGTGGAAAAACACCTCCTCCAGCGGCAAGGCATCTTCAAAAACACGCTGGTTCGGGGCCCGAGTGCCTTCACTCTGGACGTCGAGACCCGGGCTGAAGTCAACCGGCTCCACGACCTGCTGAAGGCAGCTTTGCAGGACTGATTCAGGAACGTTTGAGTTCCAGAAAGGTCCTCGCAAAAACGTGCCGGTCATCCTCCGGACGTTCAATCCGCGACGTTTCTCTCCAATCGCCAAAGGCGGCAGGGTCCGGGAACCTCGGAAGGGCATCAGACTGGGCGGAAGACAATCCCTCACTGACATCGGTGTCCACCAGAGTCAGGAGCATACGATCAGCCATCGCGATGGTCGCGGCAAATACGGTCGCCCCTCCTGCCACCAGGAGGAGATTTTGTCCCGCCGCTGCCGCGCGTGCAAGGGCCTCGGCCACATCAGACACCCTGCCTCCCCCCGGCACCCGGTAGTCTTCCTGACGGGTCAGAACAAGCGGGGTCTGATGGGTGAACCATCCCTGCATTTCTTCGAAAGTGCGCCGTCCCAGCAGCAGATAACGCCCTTCCGCCGCCGCACGAAAATGCGCCACGTCATCCGGCAAATGCCAAGGGATCCCCCCATCAGGTCCGCCAATCACCCGGTGACGGTCCATGGCGGCAATCAAAACCACTTCGGGAAGCAGAGAACGTTTCACCCCGCACTATGCCCCCAATAGGCCAGGCCTGCCACCAAGCCTCAACTGGCTAATTTTCAGGCCGCCTGGGCCTTCTGCTCGTCCAGGACCGAGACAAAACTGGCCGAGAGTTGGCGGATCCGCTTGAATCCGCGTTGGGCATCGATCGGGATACCCGGTTCCATCAGGATGAGTTCCGAAAACCCGGTGACCGAACCAATCATGTTCCGGAAATCATGGCGCGTCCCTTTGTCGTAAAGAGCGTGGTCGACGGTCGCAGGATCCGCCTTGATCTCGACCAAGCGGTCGACGATCTGCTGGGAAGAACTGATGATATAACCGAACAATTCCGGGCCTTCTTCTCCGAATTCAGAGGCTTGGGGCTGGAGCCATTCCACGATGCTGCGGATTTCGGTCATCATCTGCCACAAAGCGCCCATTGGCCCACCCGGGCCTGGGCCCTCGACGCCTGCGGGAGGGCTGACGGCACGCAAAACAGGCGCGGATTGCCCGGGAGCCGGAGCATCTGGCTGGAGAACCATCCGAACGCCCGATGCCAACGACTCAGATGAAAAGGGTTTGGAAATCACTTCACCGACGCCCCGGTTCTTCACCGCTTGGGCCAGGGATTCCACATCACCGGTGGAGATCCCAAGCAGCGGCGTCGGCTTGGCTGTGGCCTGACGGGTCTTTTCCAAGATCTCCCAGAGATCTCCGCGGAGTCCGTCAAAGTCAATGATCCCCATGTCAGGTGCATG
>JADZAX010000449.1 GCA_020852405.1 Verrucomicrobiales bacterium | reverse complement strand
GGTGACGATCGGCGATAAGGTTTATATTGTTTACAACTGGGCGCCGATGAGCCTCCATTTTCCCGAGGTACGTGACTCTTTGGCGGGAGGCGCAGTGTCTGCCGGTTTATGGGGAGGCGTGAACTGGGACGTGCCGCATTTAAAGGGAACGGCGGTCGCGGCGACTCTGCCGGTCATTCCAGAGAAGCATCCGGCCAATGAGATGAGTCCTCAGGAAAAGGGAACAGGCAGAAAGCTATCCGCAGTCACTGGCGTGCCAACGTTTATCCGCACGTTTGATCTCATTACCCGAACGTTTTCGGAGCCGGTATTTTTAGGCTACGGGGGTTTCGCGCTTGATGGCCACAACACGCCGTCCATCTCAGTGGATTCCAAAGGCATCCTCCATGTGATCATCAATGGCCATCATGATCCGGTGACCTACACTCAGAGCCTGCGTTCGGAGGATATCAGCGCTTGGTCCGAACCGGTTTATGTGGGCAATGGATCGGCTGCCCTTTCCTATGCCACGCTCACGATCGACTCCAAGGACATGGTGCACACCGTACACCGCAGCAGCTCGGATGATCTTTATAACAACCGCCTCGCTTCCTACCGGAAGAGGCCGGGGAAGGATTGGGAAGAAGAGCGCCCCATCGTGTATCCTTTTCGTTATATGTACAACGTCTGGTATCAACGGATGACCTATGATCGCAAGGGAGACCGGTTGTTCCTGACATACAACAGCCGAGGCGGGCAGATGCAGTTGGCTCAGGACATGTATGAGTTCTATGTCTTCCAGTTCCCGGACCAGGAGAAGCGCATGGCCGTTAACACAGGGGATCCGAAGAAGGACAACCCGGGACGCATTACCCCCTTGCCCAAGCCCCTCTCCAGCACTGGTGGCAGCATGTACCAGATGACACCGGGTGAACTGACCATTCTGGTCAGCCCGGACCATGGGGAAACCTGGAGATTAGCCGTCACCGAAGACTTCCGTTAAGCAGCCCCGGCGGCAGTCCGGGGTCCGTCGAAAAATCTGGCGCGTCAGGAGCGGAGCTTTAAGGGACAGACAATTTGTTGCCTTACCCGCTGTCGCGGGCAGTGATTGTTGTTCCTGCACAAGCAGTAAGGAGGGCGGACATTCCTGTCCGCCGATCGATCGCGTTTTCGCCATATCCATCGTTCCCGTGGTCTTTAGTCCGGAGGGTTCCACACCCGCATCGGGCGCTTCGGTGCGGTCCACGTTCTTGGAGGAATCACAGGCAGCAAAGGTCATGAGGGCAAGAAGGCTGGAGCGGCTTTAAGGGACAGACAATTAATTGTTTGTGAACGAACAGTGGACGAAATCCGCGGTCATCGGCGGGAGCGAAGCGCGTCGGCGGACATCTGCGTTCCAAGTCCGACAGTCCCACGGGAAAGCCCCTTTAACCGCCGGTGATCGGGTGCGGCCGCCGTCGCGGCCTTTCCAAGAAATCGACAGCGGCTTCCCATTCTTCTTGGCTGCCACCCCCAGGATGAATAAATTGCCCGCATGTCCATCCCCCCGGTTTTTTCCACCCTCCTGCGCGCTTCCGCCCTCGCGTGCGCGGCGTGTGCCCTGGCGGCAACACAGCCAGCAGTGGCCCAGGAAACCGTGCTCTACGACATCGATTTCAGCGCCCCAACCCACACTCTCGATACGAAGCCGGCGACCGGCACAGGCGTCGACCGCGTGAGTACGGTGGTTTTTGGATCACCCACCGTGGTCTCGGAGGTTGGTCCGCTTACCGACCGGCCGCTTGTTTTCCGCGGGCGCTCCACGTATGAGCAGATCCGGCTCGATATTGGAACCGTCGCCTCGGGCTATCGGGTGGAGTTCGATGTGGCCACCCGGAATCTGAAAAGTTCCGGCTACTCGTTCACCTTTCTGGTCGATCCCCCCAATTATCGACAGATTTACTTCCACGGAACTGATAACACTCTGAACTTTCACCCAAGCCCGCACCCGGGAGCCACGACACACCATTGGCATGAAGAGACGCTCGTGCATTTCACGGTAATCTTGGATTACTCGAATCAACGATGGACCGTCTGGAAGGATGGTGCCCTCGCCTTCGAGGACTCGATCGGCGAAACCACTTTGAGTTCCCTGCGTTTCAGTCTCTCTCCAGCAATCGGGAGAATCGGAGACAATCTCGCGGTTGCGGTCGCCTTGGACAACGTGGTCGTTCTGGCCGGTAACGCCGGGGTCCTCTCGCCGCCGACAAGGCTTACCGCTACGGAGGATGGATTAATGGGCGGTATTCGTCTGTCATGGCCCGCATCGATCTCGGCGCTGTCCTACCGCGTTTATCGGAACGAACCCGACGACTTTTCCACAGCCGCGCTACTCGCCGAGACGGACAATCTTTTTCACCTCGATTCCTCGGCGATTCCGGAACGGCGATACTTTTACTGGGTGACCTCGATGCGCTCGGGAGAGTCTTCGGAGGCGTCGGCACCGGCCAGCACCGTCAGGAGCCAGGGTCCCGGCTCCGCTTTTGATGCAACCCAGGGTGTCTACTTTTCGAGGATCGATTTGCGGTGGAAACCGGTAGTCGGGGCGCTGGAGTATGAAATCTATCGGGGAGAAAACGAAGATTTCTCCCTTGCGGTTCCGATCTCCAAACTCACTGATTTGACCTACCGCGACTCATCGGTGGAGAATGGTCGGAACTACTTTTCCTGGATCGTTGCCGCCACACCCGATTACCGCACGGATCCAGTTGGTCCGGTGGCGGGACTCGCCCTTGAACCCCAGCCCGACCTCGTGATATCGGCGAAGGGAATCACCGCGATCGGCGCGGGAGCCATCAGCGACACCGGAGCCGGCCAATCGCTGACGACCGTCGCCCCCGATCGAAACAGAGCGGTATCCCAAGTCCGGGTAAACGCATTCGGTGCGAAGTCAGATGATGTCCTCATCCGTGGTTCGCGCGGAGATCGCAACTTGTCGGTCAGCTACAAGTACCGCGGCAACGCAACCTCCCAGGTGATCTCCGGTCGGCTCTTGATTCCTTCGACAGCCTCGACGCGGGAACTTGAGGTCGCAGTTGAACCGACACCACGGCTGCGCCGAGCCCGGCAAAGGGCGTCGAAGTCCATCCAAGTGACTGGAATCTCGGCACAATCTCAATCGCGACGGGACACGGTAATCTTCGATGTTATGAGCCTTCCAGTCACGGGCTGGACAAGGCCCGATCCTGGTGATCGGCTCTGACGAAATTCGCGACTCTTGACGATTTTCAGGGACGGACCATTTCTCGCCCTCGCTCGTCGGCGAAACACTCGCCGATGGCGAGCGTTTTAAGAGGACAGACCCTTGGATGCCGCCGCATGCTGGAAAGAGGAAGGACCCCTCACTCGGATTCGGCTTGACCTGCCCGGGATTCCCGGCTCCGATCGTTCGATGCCCGCAACGCCGCCACCTTTCCCGCCGCCGCTCCCCCTCCCTTCGCCGGCGACCGCTTACGGTCGCTCGGGAAAGGAACTGCATGTCCGGGCCGGGGGCCAGCCGCCGACCGACCGGTGCGTCAAGTGCGGAGCCGCCTCGTCCTCGGCCCCGCTCATCACTTTCTCGTGGCACACTCCGCTGATCTACTTGTCGATCCTTGCCGGAGTCCTCATCTATGTGATCTTGGCCTTTACCCTGCGACAGACCGTTTCCTTCCGCGTCGGGCTCTGCGCGCACCACGCGTCGATGCGGAGGATCTGGTCGGTCGCCGCCTGGATCGGGCTGCTCGCCTTCCTCGGCGGTTTCTTTAT
>JADZAX010000448.1 GCA_020852405.1 Verrucomicrobiales bacterium | reverse complement strand
TGATGAGTCAGAAGGTCTCCCATGAGCCAAAACCTGCACCCATCCCGGATTCGGAAACACCCTACGCAGCCGGGTGTGTTGAGGGTGTTGCTGGCATCGCTGGCAATCTTGGGGCTATTGTGGGGCACTCCCACGCAGGCGCTGTCCTAGTTCTGCGGCACCGCGGAGCACTGTGGCAAGCCGCAGATGGCGGCCGATTGCTGCTCTGGCGAATGCCATTGCTTAGACACTGCGGAACGTCCCGCGCCCTCCCCCGTCGCGCCGGCACCGGAAGCCCGGGATCTTGTGGCCATGCCCCTCGCTTCCCCATCCGCATGCCCGTTTTTGGTTCCTGCTCCGGACCGGAGGCCGCTGTTCCTGACCCGGATGCAGTCAGGCGTCGTCAGCGACTCCAAACAGTGTCCGCTCTACCAGCGCTTTGGCTCTCTGCTGACGTGAGACCCGGGCCTGACGCCTGAGTTGTGTCTTTGTATCGCGGTGTTCCGGGCGTTTTGCGTTTGATCCACCGCTCCTGGTGATCCCTGAGCGGATCATGGGAACGATCACCGCCGCGGCACCCGGCCTTTTTTGCCGCACCGCATGCCTCCCACCCTCGACCTCCATGAAACCAATTATCGTATCGCTATTCTACCTTATGGGTTGTGCCATTCTCCCGGCAGGAGAGGATTCCGCACGGCTTGTCTTTGCGGAGGTCCTGCAAACCACTCTGGATGGCCATCCTGCCCTTCGGGAAGTCCAAGCCCGCTGGGAAGCGGCCCGGGCCAGGGTGCCCCAAGCGGCCGCCTGGGAGGATCCCATGCTGGATACCACCTTGATGCAAAAGGGCGAGCGCCGGGGCCATGCGTTTACGGAAGCCGAATTCATGCTTTCCCAGCAGCTGCCTTTCTCCGGCACTCCGAAAGCCCGTGGCCGCCTCGCCGAGGCGGAAGCCGCCGCCGCGTGGGAAACCGTCGGCCAAGTCAGATCCCGGCTCATCGGGGAGACCCGCAGCGCCTTCGTGGCCTATGCCGGGGCCTGGGAGCGTCTCCGCTTGAATTCTGAACATCAAAAGCTGCTTGAAGAAGCCGCCGAGATTGCTCAAGCCAAAGTCGAAACCCGAGAGGCCCGACTTGCCGACGCGCTGCAGGCCCGGACCGAAATCTCCCTCCTCCGCGACTCCCGCGAGGACCTGATGATGGATCAAGCAGAAGCCCGGGTCCGGCTCAATGCCCTAATGCGCCAACCGGTGGGGAAATTGTTGCCTCCTCCGGAACCTCTCACCTTTGTCCCCCTGAAAGCCAATCTTGAGGAAATGACCGCCCGGGCGTTGCTCCACCGCCCCGAATTGCTGATGGCGCAGCAGGATCGTGCGACCAGTGAAGCCCGCATTGAGTTGGCCAGGCGCTCCGGCCGGGCCGATCCGAGCCTGCAGGTCACCAGCCGCCACCTCGCGGGTGCCGGGGGCGGCATCCAGGAAGTGGACGTCGGCATTTCCATTCCACTCAAAGCGTTGAATGCGGGGAAATACCAAGGGATCAAAGCCGAGGCTGCCGCCGCCCGGGAAGCCGCGGACCAAGCCTGGAATTCCGCCCGGTGGGAGACGGAGCGCATGGTCGGGGAAGCCTATGAGAAAGCCGCCGCCGCCGCCGAACGCTACCGGATCCTGCGCGACGCGGTGGTGCCCCAGGCCAAGCAGACCCTGGAAGCCCGCCGGGCCGACTTCGCCACCCGTCAGGCCAGCTTCCTGGAATACAACGCCGCCCGCATCACCTTGCAGGGGGCGGAGACCGCGCTCTACGACCGCCTCATTGCCTACCGGGACGCGGTGTCAGCACTCGACACAATGACCGAAAACCACTCGGCTTCACCAAGACCCCAGCCATGAAACGTCTCCTCACCCATCTGCTGACAGCCGGGCTGGCCGCCGGACTGGTCTGGATGCTCCTCCGAGAACCTGTGCCCGCCACCGGCCCGGCAGGAGCCGCCGGAAAAACCCTCCTCTACTATCAAAGTCCGATGCACCCTTGGGTGAAGTCGAGCCAGCCGGGACGGTGCACGGTCTGCGGGATGCAGCTCGTCCCAGTCTATCAAGGGGACAAAGGCTACGACAAAGAGGCGGCAGGCAGCGGGATCGTCATGCTGCCCGCGGGCAGCCCAAACGTGATGGGACTGCAAACTTCCGAAGTGAAACGCCGCCCTCTGGAGCGGACCATGCGGGTGGCCGGCTTGGTCGAAGACGACGATTCGCGGCACCGCATCATGAGCGCCTATACCGGAGGACGGGTGGAGAAGCTGTTCGTCAACTTTGAAGGGGCCGAAGTGAAAGCGGGCCAGCCTCTGGCCACTTTCTATAGTCAGGACCTGCTCAGCGCCGCGCGGGACTATAAGTTGGCCATCAAACAGGGGGGCGGTTCCCTGCAGGTCTCCGCGGGGACCCGGCTGCGCCAGCTCGGCCTCACGCCGGAGCAAATCACAGCCGTCCCCGACCGCGCTGATGATGATCTCTTTTTCGAAATTCTCGCCCCGGTCAGCGGCACGGTGGTGAAACGTCACGTCTATGAGGGCCAGTACGTTCAGGAAGGCGGCGAGCTGTTTGAAATCGCCGACTTCAGCCGCAAGTGGTTCCAATTCATCGCTTACGAACAGGATCTGCCGTTCCTGAGGACCGGTCAGAAGGTCCGCCTGACCACTCCTTCGATCCCGGGCAAGGTCATCGAATCATCCGTCACCTTCATCAATCCGAACCTCGATGAAATGACGCGTTCCGCCCGGGTCCGGGTCGAGATCGAAAACAAAGAAACTCCGGAAGGCCTCGGTCTTGGCCGGGAGTTTCTCCACAAACTTTACGGCGAGGCGGTGGTGGCCCTCGACGCCCCTGAAGTGATCACCGTACCCCGGCAGGCAGTCCTTTGGTCGAACCTGCAGCCCCGAGTCTACGTTGAGAAAGAAGTGGGCACCTATCAGCAACGGGCGGTGACCCTGGGACGCACCGGAGATGCTTACTTCGAAGTGGTCGACGGCCTCAAAGATGGCGAACGGGTGGTCCTAACAGGCAACATGCTGATCGACGGTCAAGCCCAGCTCGACGCCATGGCCACCGGAGGGCCTCCAGCCCTGGAAAGCGCCCCAGCCCTGACCGCCATGCCGGACATGGACCACACAGCCTTGCTGGCATATTTGAAAGCGGTCGATGCGGTCAATGCGGCGCTCGCCGATGACAATCTGGAAGCGGCCCACGCGGCCTTGCAGAAACTGCCGGCTTCCCCGGAAGGCATCATCAAGATCCCGCCCCCGCCTCCCGTGCTGGATCTCAAAGAGCTGCGAAAGGCTTTCCTCCCGTGGAGCCAGGAAGTGGCCAAAGTGGCCACGGCCATACAGGATCACCTTCCCGGTATTCACATTTTCCGCTGTCCGATGACGAACGACCTGTGGACCGGCGCGCCCGCCAACGCAAAATGGATCCAGTTGACCACTGACCTGCGAAATCCTTACTGGGGCCATGAAATGCGGAGCTGCGGCACTGAAATCAAACCCTGACGAATCTCCTGGGTCGGCCGCGGAAGTGGAGCGCGGCCGACTTCCTCCCCTCTCCACCAACCTAAACAAAACTGCGCATCACCACCATCATGAAAATCCTCCAACTGCTCGCCGTTCTGGCGGTTTCGAGCACTCTTCTTCTCTCCACCTCCTGCGGGGAAGCGGTCAGCGCGAAGCCCTACCCTCTCGACACCTGTCTCGTTTCCGGTGAAAAACTCGGAGAAATGGGCGCTCCGGTGGTCATCAACCACGAAGGCCAGGAGATCAAGTTCTGCTGCAAAAGCTGCCTGCCGGACTTCAAGGAAGACCCCGCGAAATACCTCAAGAAACTGACCGAGAAAAAAGACTGATCCGCCCGTCCAGCGAAGGGAGGTGTCCACCCCGGGCACCTCCCTCCTTGGCTTTTCCCTGACTCCGCCATGATCGGATCCCTCATCGCCTGGTCCCTGCGCAACCGTTTCCTCGTGTCCTGTGCGGTGCTGTTCGTGATCGGATTCGGCATCAAGGCCGTCTACCAGACGCCGGTCGATGCGATCCCTGATCTAAGTGAGAATCAGGTCATTGTGTTCGCCGATTGGGCGGGACGCAGCCCGCAGGAAGTGGAGGACCAGGTCACCTACCCGTTGTCAGTCAATCTTCAAGGCCTTGCCGGGGTCAGAACGGTGCGGGCCACCAGCATGTTCGGCTTCTCGCTGGTAACGGTGATCTTTGAAGACCGGATCGACAATTACTTCGCACGCCAGCGCATCCTGGAACGCCTCAACTATCTCGGAGGCACTCTGCCCGACGGAGTGGAGGCCAAGCTGGGGCCAGACGCCACCGGGCTCGGCTGGATCTACCAGTATTACCTCGACGTCGACCAAGCACAGGCTCCCAATGGCCGCGGGTATGATCTGGGGGAACTCCGCTCTGTGCAGGACTGGTTTGTCCGCTACCAACTCAACAGCGTCTCCGGCGTGGCCGAAGTCGGAAGTGTCGGCGGCTTTGTCCGGCAGTACCAGATCGAGGTCGACTCGGCCAAGATGCGGGCCGTGGGAGTAAGCCTGAACATGGTCATGATGGCAGTGGCCCAGAGCAATCTCAATGTCGGGGGCAAAACCATCGAGGAGAACGGCATGGAGTTCATCGTGCGCGGAGTGGGTCTCATCACCAGCGTGGACGAACTGGAGAAAACCGTGCTGATGGAACGGGAAGGCACCCCGGTTTACCTCCGCGACATCGCCCGGATCGAGATCGGAGGAGAGTTCCGCCGTGGGGCGCTCGATGTGGACGGCAGGGAGGTCGTCGGAGGCACGGTGGTCATGCGCACCGGGGAGAATGCCATGAAGGTCATCGATGCGGTGAAACGCAAGATCAGCCAGATCTCCCCCAGTCTGCCTCCGGGAGTCAGCATCCGCCCGTTCTATGACCGGAGCGATCTCATTGAGCGCACCATTGACACCCTGAAGCACGCCCTCACTGAGGAAATCATTCTGGTTACCCTCGCCCACATCATTTTCCTGTTCCACTTCCGCAGCATTCTCATCGTCACCTTCCCCCTTCCGGTGAGCATTCTCATCTCGTTCATCCTGATGAAAGAGACCGGGGTGACGAGCAACATCATGAGCCTGTCCGGCATCGCCATCGCCATCGGGGTTCTCGTCGACGCCGCCATCGTGCTGACGGAGAATGTGATTCGCCACGCCGAGGAAGCGGAGGCCCGCAAGGGCAGCCGGCTCACCGCGCAGGAAACCACCGCGGTGGTCCTCGAGGCCTCCCAGCAGGTGGGCCGCCCCATCTTCTTCGCCATGGCTATCATCATTCTTGCCTTTGTCCCGGTCTTCGCCCTGACCGGCCAGGAGGGAAAAATGTTCCATCCGCTCGCCTTCACCAAGACCTTCGCCATGATCGGGTCCACCCTCCTCGCGGTGACCATCGTCCCCGTGCTCTGCACCTGGCTCGTGCGCGGACCGTTCCATGCCGAAGATCACAATATCATCATGCGCCTTCTCCTCAGGCTCTATGAACCGGTGCTGGATTTCGCGCTGCGCCGCCGCCGGACCGTGCTGACCCTGGCGGCGATCCTGCTGGGTTCCGCCATCATCGTGGCGTTCGGGCTGCCCAAACGGTGGGTGGAAAAATTGGCCTTTGCCCCACCCCTGCAGCGGCTCGTCACCGGGATGGGCAAGGAATTCATGCCCCCCCTCAATGAAGGCAGCCTCCTCTACATGCCGACCTTCGTCCCCGCCACCGCGCTCTCGGAGGTGAAGAGGGCCATGGCCTGGCAAGACCGGGTGATCCGCTCTTTCCCCGAAGTGCGTTCCGTGGCCGGCAAACTGGGCCGGGCCGACACCGCCACCGATCCCGCCCCGACCGAGATGATCGAGACCACCATCATGCTCAAACCGCAGAGCGAGTGGCGCGCCGGACTGACCCGAGAATCTCTCGTCACAGAGATGATGGACGCCTTGAAACAAGTCCCAGGCGCCGTTCCGGGATTTCTCCAGCCCATCGAAAACCGGATCCTGATGATCTCGACTGGAATCCGGTCCCAACTCGGGGTGAAAATCCTAGGAGACGACCTCTCCAAACTGCAGGAGGCCGCTTTCGACGTCCAGGCCGTCGTGCAGGAGGTGCGCGGCGCCACCGGGGTCACCCCGAGCCGCATCCAGGGAAAGCCCTATCTGGAAATCCACGTCAACCGCGAAGCCATGGCCCGCTATGGGATGCGCGCTCAGGACGTGCTCGATCTCGTCGAAGTCGGGCTCGGCGGCAAAAATGTCACCACCACCATCGAAGGCCGCGCCCGTTACCCGATCCAGGTCCGCCTGCAACGCAACGAACGCGAGGATCTCGCGCGCATCAAGGATGTCCTCGTGACCAGCCCGTCGGGCAAGGTGATCCCTCTCGGGCAGCTCGCCGACATCGTGCGCACGGAAGGGCCCAATGAAATTGCCAGTGAAAACGGCCGACTGCGGGCCTTTGTCCAGGCCAATGTCACGGGTCGGGACCTTGGAGGCTTCGTCGATGAGGTCAAGGAGCGCGTCACCCGGGAGGTCCTGCCCCGTCTCGCAGAGCAGGGCATGACGGTGGAGTATTCAGGAGATTACGAGAACCAGATCCGGGCTGCCAAAACCCTGCGCCTCATCGTGCCCAGCGTGCTTTTCATCATTTTTCTCCTGCTCTACCTGGTCTACCGGAGCGCCCTGGAGGCGGCCCACGTCATCCTCGCGGTTCCCTTTGCGCTGAGCGGCGGGGTGTTCCTCCAGTATGCGATGGGATGGAACTTCAGCGTCGCGGTCTGGATTGGCTACATCGCCCTCTTCGGCACCGCGATCCAGACCGGGGTCGTCATGGTGGTGTATCTCGAGGAAGCCGTGGAACGCATGCGCCAGGCTCTGGGCGCGGCCTTCGGCCATGCCGACCTCGTCGCCGCGGTAAAGGAAGGCGCACGGTTGCGGCTGAGACCCAAGGTCATGACCGTAGCCACCATTGTCGCCAGCCTGCTGCCCATCATGTGGAGCACCCGGACCGGTTCGGAGGTCATGCAACCGCTCGCCACTCCTGTCATCGGTGGCATGGTCAGCAGTCTCCTCCACATTCTCATCGTCACCCCGGTCATTTTTGTCTGGCTGCGGGGCCTCGAAATGAAACGCGCTGACAGGATCAGAGCAGCGTCACCTTGAACGGCGACTCACAATCCGGTGGGATGGTCGATGAACTCCCAGGGCACGTCGAATTCGCCCGCCAGACGGGCGGCGAGAGCCTTCACTCCGAAAGTCTCCGTGGCATAGTGGCCTCCATAGAGCAGGTTCACGCCGAGTTCCTCGGCCAGCGTGTAACTCCAATGCGGACCTTCGCCGGTGATGAACGTGTCGACCCCTTCCCGGGCCGCCTGGGCGACCTCCGCGCCGGCGCCGCCGGTGACAATGCCAATGCGGCGCACCGGATCCGGCCCTCCTGGGCAGACGTGGACGAGGGATCCCGTGGCGGTGCGGAGTCGGCTTTCCAACTCCGAAAGCGGGAGACCGAAGGCAGCCTGGAGTCCCAGCTGAATGCCCTTCCATGCAAAGAACGGCTCCACTTCAGTGAGACCCAACGCCCTGGCCAGCAGCGCATTGTTGCCCAGATCAGGGTGCACATCGAGCGGAATATGGGCGCTGTAGATGGCCAGTCCGTGCTGAACCGCGAGACGGGTTTTTTCGTAGACGGCCCCGGTGACCCGCTGCGCTCCGCTCCAGACCCGACCGTGGTGCACCACCAGAAGATCGGCGCCCCGGGCCACCGCAGCCTTGATGACCGGCAGGCAGGCATCCACCGCCGCCGCGATGCGGGTCACCGAACCGCCATTGGCGAACTGCAGGCCATTGAGCGCCTGCGGATAGTCGGGGATTCCCCCCACCTGGAGCCACTCATCTGCGCGGGCCACGAGGTCATCGAGTCGGGAGGAATTCGAGGGCATGGCCAAGCGGTAAGCCGGATGGCCCATTCTTTCAAGCGCTCTCTCCCCGACCCGGAGGTGAACCCCTGCTTGATGGATGCAACAATCTGCGGTTTGGTGACGCTTTAAGGAAAGCTCCGTTTTTTCCCCATGAAATCCTCCCTAGCCAGCGCCCTCCGTTTCACCATCGCACTCAGCATTGCTTTGGCGGTGCTTTGGACCGTAACCCATGGCCAGGACCGCTACACGTTCTTCGATCTCCTCGCGGGGAAAAAAGTCATCGCCGGCCAGTTGCCCCTGCCGGTGGCCCAGGCGGCCCAGCCCAGCGCAACGGTCCGGCCGATCCAGGCCAAACCAATCGATCT